>NZ_LZSZ01000040.1:0-564 GCF_001665645.1 Mycobacterium sp. 852002-30065_SCH5024008
AGATGTGTATAAGAGACAGCTCCTTGCCCAGGTGCGCGCGCGCAGCCTGGCCGCCTTTGAGCACCAAGACGTGCCCTTCGAGCTGCTCGTGGAACGGCTGCACCCCACCCGCTCCCTGGCCCATCACCCCCTAGTGCAGGTCATGCTGGCCTGGCAAAACCACAACCTCGCCGAGCTGGACCTAGCCGGCGGGCTGGCGCTAGGTGAGCAGGTGCGGGTTAGCCCCTTGCCAGTGCAAACTTGCACGGCCCGCATGGATTTGACCTTCACCCTGTCCGAGAACTTCACCGAAGCGGGCCAGCCGGCCGGCATCGGTGGGGTAGTGGAGTTTCGCACCGATATTTTCGACCCCGCCAGCATCGAAACGTTAATTACACGATTCGAGCGGGTGCTGGCCGACATGACGGCAGATCCCTCGCGGCCGGTGTCTTCGATCGGGGTGCTCGACGAGTCCGAACGTGTCCGCCTGGATAACTGGGGTAACCGGGCGGTGTTGGACCGCCCAGCGGTGTCGGGGGTGTCGATCCCAGCGTTGTTTGCCGCCCAAGTCGGCCGCACGCCCGA
>NZ_LZSZ01000041.1:0-7483 GCF_001665645.1 Mycobacterium sp. 852002-30065_SCH5024008
GTTGTTCGTGCTCGATGGGTGGTTGCGGCCGGTGCCGGCCGGGGTGGTCGGCGAGTTGTATGTGGCCGGGGCCGGGGTGGGCGTGGGATATCTCGGGCGTGCCGGGCTGACCGGGGCGCGGTTTGTGGCGTGTCCGTTCGGCGGGTCCGGGCAGCGGATGTATCGGACCGGGGATCTGGCGTGTTGGGGTGCTGATGGGCAGCTGCAGTACTTGGGCCGCGCCGATGAGCAGGTCAAGATCCGCGGGTATCGCATCGAGCTGGGTGAAATCCAAGCCGCACTGGGTGCTTTGGATGGGGTGGGGCAGGCGGTGGTGATCGCCCGTGAGGACCGTCCCGGGGATAAGCGGCTGGTGGGTTACATCACCGGGACGGCCGATGCGGCCGAGCTGCGGGCGCGGCTGTCGGAGCGGTTGCCGGCGTTCATGGTGCCCGCGGCCATCGTGGGCCTAGACGGGTTGCCGTTGACCGCGAACGGCAAGCTGGACACCCGCGCGCTACCGGCACCGGAATACCAGGCCGGTGCCTACCGCGCCCCGCACGACGCAGTCGAAGAAATCCTGGCCACCATCTACGCCGAGGTCCTCGGCGTCGACCGCGTCGGCATCGACGACTCCTTCTTCGAACTCGGCGGCGACAGCATCTCGGCGATGGGCCTGATCTCCGCGATCAACAGCAACCTGAACGTCGGCCTCCCGGTGCGCGTCGTGTTCGAGGCGCCGACCGTCGCCCAGCTGGCGCTGCGGATCGGTGAGGGCACGGGCGGGCTGGAGCCGTTGGTGGCCGCCGAGCGGCCCGCCGTGGTGCCGTTGTCTTTCGCGCAGAACCGCTTGTGGTTCCTCGACCAATTGCAAGGCCCGTCACCGGTTTACAACATGGCGGCGGCGCTGCGGCTGAGCGGGCCGCTGGACGCCGGCGCGCTGGGTGCGGCACTGGGCGACGTGGTGGCCCGCCACGAAATCCTGCGCACCCTGATCGCCGCGCCCGAGGGAATGCCCCAGCAGCTGGTGACCCCCGTCCACCAGGCCGACTTCGGGTGGGAGATCGTCGACGCCAGCGGCTGGTCCGCCGGCCAGCTCGACGAGGCCATCGGCGACACCGCTCGCTATACCTTCGACCTGGCAGGCGAGATCCCCTTGCGCGCAGAGCTTTTCCGCACCGCCAAGGACGAGCACATTTTGGTGGCCGTGGTCCACCACATCGCTGCCGACGGTATGTCGATCACCCCGCTGGTCCGCGATCTGGGCATGGCCTATGCCAGCCGGTGTGCCGGGCACGCCCCCGGCTGGGCGCCGCTGGCGGTGCAATACATCGACTACACGCTCTGGCAGCGCGCCCAGTTCGGCGACCTCGACGACGACGAGAGTCCCATCGCCGCCCAGCTGGCCTACTGGGAAGAGGCCCTGGCCGGGATGCCCGACCGGGTGCCGCTGCCCACCGATCGCCCCTACCCGCTGGTGGCCGATCAGCGCGGCGCCACCGTCGAAATCGATTGGCCCACCGAGCTTCAGCAACGCGTCGGCGAGGTGGCCCGCAAGCACAACGCGACAAGCTTCATGGTGGTCCAGACCGCCCTGGCGGTGCTGCTCTCCAAGATCAGCGCCAGTCCCGATGTGGCAGTCGGCTTTCCGATTGCCGGGCGACGCGATCCCGCGCTCGACGAATTGGTCGGGTTCTTCGTCAACACCCTGGTGTTGCGTGTCGACGTGGCCGGCGACCCCACCTTCACCGACCTGCTGTCGCAGGTGCGGCAACGCAGCCTGGCCGCCTACGAACACCAAGACGTGCCCTTCGAGGTGCTGGTCGAACGGCTCAATCCGACCCGAAGCCTGACCCACCACCCCCTGGTACAGGTCATGCTGGCCTGGCAGAACTTCGCCGGGCAGGGCGGTGGCCCGGTTGGCGGGCTGGCCCTGGGCGACGTCGAGATCACGCCGATGCCGGTGGACACCCAGACCGCCCGCATGGACCTGACCTTCTCGCTGGCCGAGCGCTGGAGCGAGGCCGGTGAGCCCGCCGGGATCGGCGGGACGGTGGAATTCCGCACCGACGTTTACGACGCGCGCAGCATCCAGGCGCTCGTCGGACGGTTGCAGCGGGTGTTGGCGGCCATGACCGTCGACCCCACCCAGGCGTTGTCGTCGGTGGATCTGCTCGACGAGGCCGAGCATGCTCGCCTCGACGAGATTGGAAACCGGGCTGTGCTGGCCGGGCCGGTGCCCGCCCCGGTGTCCATTCCGGCGCTGTTCGCCGCGCAGGTGGCCCGCACACCGGAGGCGGTGGCATTGGTGTGCGCCGGCCGGTCCATGACCTATCGCGAGCTGGACGAGGCCGCGAACCGGTTGGCGCACGTGTTGGCCGGCCGCGGGGCAGGACCGGGACGGTCTGTCGCCCTGCTTTTTTCGCGTTCGGGGGAGGCGATCGTCGCGATCCTGGCGGTGCTCAAGTCCGGGGCGGCCTATCTGCCGATCGACCCGGCGCTGCCGGAGTCCCGCATCGGATTCGTGCTCTCCGACGCCGCGCCGATGGCCGTCATCACCACCGCCGACCTGGCCGACCGGATCATCGGTCACGACGTGCCGGTCATCGACATCAACGACCCGGGCCTCGCCGTCCAGCCCGGCACGGCGCTGACGGCGCCGGGCCCGGAGGATTTCGCCTACCTCATCTACACGTCCGGCACCACCGGTGTCCCCAAGGGCGTGGCGGTCACCCACCAGAACGCGACCCAACTGCTGGCGCGCATGGACGCCGGCCTGCCGCGCGCCGGGGTGTGGTCGCAGTGGCATTCGCTGGCCTTCGACGTCTCGGTCCACGAGATCTTCGGCGCGCTCCTGCACGGCGGGCGGCTGGTGGTGGTGCCCGAGTCGGTGGCGCGCTCGCCGGAAGACCTGCACGCGCTGCTGGTGGCCGACCGGGTCAGCGTGGTGAGCCAAACGCCGTCGGCCGCCGCGATGTTGTCCCCCGAGGGGCTGGAGTCGGCCACCCTGGTGGTGGCCGGCGAGGCGTGCCCGGCCGAGCTGGTCGACCGCTGGGGGCCGGGCCGCGCGATGATCAACGCCTACGGCCCGACCGAGGCCACGGTGTACGCGGCGGTCAGCGAGCCCCTGACTGCGACATCCGTCGAGGCAGGTGTGGTGCCGATCGGGTCGCCGGTGCCCGGCGGCGCGTTGTTCGTCCTCGACGGGCGGCTGCGCCTTGTGCCCGTCGGCGTGATCGGCGAGTTGTACGTGGCAGGCGCCGGCGTGGCGTGCGGATATTGGCAGCGGTCGGGTCTGACCGCGTCGCGGTTCGTGGCGTGCCCGTTCGGCGGAGCCGGCACCCGCATGTACCGCACCGGGGACCTGGTGCGCTGGCGCGTCGACGGGCAGCTCGACTACCTCGGCCGCGCCGACGAGCAGGTCAAGATCCGCGGTTATCGCATCGAGCTCGGCGAGGTGCGGGCGGCGCTGGCGTGGCTGGACGGGGTGGAGCAGGCGGTGGTCATCGCCCGCGAGGACCACCCCGGAAATAAGCGCCTGGTCGCCTACGTCACCGGGACGGCCGATCCGGCCGGGGTGCGCGCCGCGCTGGCCGAACGGCTGCCGGCGTACATGATCCCCGCCGCCGTGGTGGTGCTCGACGCGCTTCCGCTCACGCCCAACGGCAAGCTCGACACTCGCGCGCTGCCCGCACCGGAGTACTCCGACGTCGACCAATACCGCGCCCCGGACAACGCCGTCGAGGAGATACTCGCCGGCATCTACGCCCAGGTGCTGGGGCTCGACCGCGTCGGCGTCGACGACTCCTTCTTCGACCTCGGCGGCGACAGCATCTCGTCGATGCAGGTGGTGACGCGGGCGCGCGCCGCCGGGCTGATCTGCCGGACGCGCGACATCTTCGTCGAGCAGACCGTTGCCCGGCTGGCCCGGGTGGCTGAGGTCGCCGACGCCGGAGCCGACGTGGCCGACGAGGGTGTGGGCCCGGTGACCGCCACGCCGATCATGCATTGGCTGCAGGGCATAGAAGGGGCAGGCGGGCGGGTCGACCAGTTCAACCAGACGATGCTCGTGCAGGCCCCCGCGGGGGTGGGCGAGGCCGACGTGCTGGTGGTGCTGCAGGCATTGCTCGACCGGCACGGCATGCTGCGCCTGCGGGTCGGGGACGGGTGGTCGCTGACGGTGCCGGAGCCCGGTTCGGTGGACGCCCGCGACTGCCTGCACACCGTGGCCGAGTTGTCCGACGCCGCGCTGGTCGAGGCGCGGTCGCGGTTGAACCCGGCGGCCGGGGCGATGCTGAGCGCGCTGTGGGCCACCTCCACCGGCCAGCTGGTGGTGATCATCCACCACCTGGCCGTCGATGGAGTGTCCTGGCGAATCCTGTTGGAGGACTTGAACATTGCCTGGGCCCAGCACCGCCTGGGCCAGCCGGTGGCTTTGCCGGTGGCGGGCACGTCGTTCGCCCGGTGGGCGTCGCAGCTGGCCGAGCGCGCGAGCCACCCGGACGTGGTGGACCAACTGGGCACCTGGCAGCACGTGGTGGCCACCCCCGCGGCGCTGCCCGCGGTGCGGCCCGAGGTGGACACCTTCGCCACCGCCGGGCATCTCTCGGTGGAGCTGGATGCCGAGACCACCGGCATGCTGCTCGGTCAGGTGCCGGCGGCGTTCCGCGCCGGCGTCCAGGACATCCTGCTGATCTCGTTCGCCCTCGCGGTGGCGGAATTCCTGGGCACCGGCGGGGCGCCGATCGGCATCGACGTGGAGGGCCACGGCCGGAACGAGGAGCTGGGCCGCGACGTCGACCTGTCCCACACGGTGGGGTGGTTCACCGCCAAGTACCCGGTGTCTCTGGCCACGGGGGAATTGCCTTGGGCGCAAGTGACTTCCGGCGACTCGGCGTTGGGTGCGGTGCTCAAGGACGCCAAGGAGCAACTGCGCGCCCTCCCGGATTCGCTGACCTACGGGTTGCTGCGTTACCTGAACGCCGCCGCCGACCTTGACGGCGCCGACCCGACGATCGGGTTCAATTATCTTGGGCGCCAAAGTGGTTCAGCCGAGCTCTCCGAGGAAATGTGGCGACCCGTGCAGGGGTCGGTCACCGCCGGCGCCGCGGCGATACCCATGCCGCTGATGCACACGCTGGAGCTCAACGCGGCCACCGTCGACTCCGAGGCCGGCCCGAGGCTGCACGCCAATTGGACGTGGGCGCCGTCGACGCTCGACGAGGACCGAGTCACGCGGCTGAGCCGGATGTGGTTCGAGGCCCTGGCCGGGATCTGCGCCCACGTGCGTTCCGGTGGCGGCGGTTTGACGCCGTCGGACATCGCCCCCGCTCGCCTCAGCCAGAAGCAGATCGACCAGCTGCAGCGGCAGTGCCACATCGCCGACGTGCTACCGCTGACCCCGGTGCAGCAGGGGCTGCTGTTCCACGCCAACACCGTGCAGGGGGCCGGCCAGGATTCCGGCGACCTCTACGCGGGACAGCTCGACATCACGGTCAGCGGTCTGCTTGAACCCGACCGCTTGCGCGAGGCCGTGCACGCGATGGTCAAGCGGCATCCGAACCTGGTGGCCCGATTCTTCGACCAGTTCGATGAGCCGGTGCAGGTCATCGCCGCCGATGCGGCGGCGGCCTGGCAGTACCTGGAGCTGGATGGCGACCTCGACGTCGAGGAGCGGGTCGCGCGGCTCTGCGCCGCCGAGCGCGCCGCCGTGTGCGACCTCGCCAACCAGCCGCCCTTCCGGGTGGCCTTGATCCGCACCGCGCCGGACCGGCACCGGCTGGTGCTGACCAACCACCACATCGTGCTCGACGGCTGGTCGATGCCGATCCTGCTCGGCGACATCTTCGCCGGCTACTACGGCCAGCGACTGCCCGCCGCGGCGCCCTACCGCGGCTTCGTCAGCTGGCTCGCCGCCCGCGACCGCGACGCCGCCCGCGCCGCCTGGGGCGAGGTGTTCGCCGGCTTCGACGCCCCGGCCTTGGTCGGTCGCCAGGATCGGCTGCAGCCCGGGGAGCAAGGCGTTCAGACGTTCGGGCTGCCGGCCGACCTCACCCGTGCCGTTGGCGAGCTGGCCCGCTCGTGCCACACCACCGTCAACACGGTGCTGCAGGCGGCCTACGCCCAACTGTTGTGCTGGCTGACCGGTCAGCACGACGTCGCGTTCGGCACCACCGTCTCGGGCAGGCCGGCCGAGGTCCTCGGTGCGGACTCGATTGTCGGCCTGTTGATCAACACGGTGCCGGTGCGGGCGAACCTCACCCCGACGACCACCGCAGCCGACCTGCTCGAGCAACTGCAGGGCGCCTACAACCACACCCTCGACCACCAGCACTTGGCGCTCAGCGACATTCACCGCATCACCGGTCAGGACAAGCTGTTCGACACCCTGTTCGCCTTCGAGAACTATCCGATCGACGCCGCGGCGCTGTCGGGTGCCCAGGAGCTGTCCATCACCGACATCGCCAGCCGGGAATCCACCCACTACCCGCTGACGATTCAGGCTCAGCCGGGACACGAACTGCGCCTCCGCGTCGAATACGACACCGACGTTTTCGAGGCGGACGCCATCGCGACGCTGATCGAGCGGCTGCGTCGGGTGCTGGTGGCCATGTCCACCGACCCGGGGCGGCGGCTGTCTGCGACGGACGCGCTGGACGCCGGCGAACACCGCAGGCTCGACGACTTCGGGAACCGCGCGGTCCTGGTCCAGCCGTGGGCGCCGGCGACCATCCCGACGTTGTTCGCCGCGCAAGTGGTCCGCACCCCGGACGCGGCGGCGGTGACTTTCGAGGGCCGGGCGATGAGCTATCGGGAGTTGGATGAGGCGTCGAATCGGCTGGCGCATCTGTTGATTGCCCGGGGCGCGGGTCCGGGGGAGTCGGTGGCGGTGTTGTTGCACCGGTCGGCGGAGGCGATCGTGGCGATCCTGGCGGTCCTCAAGTCCGGGGCGGCGTATTTGCCGATCGACGCGGGGTTGCCGGCGGCGCGCATCGGGTTCATGCTCGCCGACACCGCGCCGGTCGCCGCGCTGACCACCGCGGCGTTGGCGGAGAAGCTGGCCGGGCACGTGCTGCCGGTGATCGACGTGGACAGTCCCGCGGTGCAAGCGCAGCCCACCACGGCGCCGCCGGGCCCCGACCCCGAGGATGTCGCGCACATCATTTACACCTCGGGTACCACCGGGGTGCCCAAGGCGGTGGCGGTCAGCCACGCCCATGTGACCCGGTTGTTCGACGCGGAGCGGGTCGGGGTGGTGTTGGGGTCGGGGCAGGTGTGGACCCAGTTCCATTCGTATGCCTTTGATTTCTCGGTGTGGGAGATCTGGGGGGCGCTGCTGCACGGTGGGCGGTTGGTGGTGGTGCCCGATGCGGTGGCCCGCTCCCCGAAGGACTTGCACGCCCTGCTGGTCAGCGAGAAGGTCACGGTGTCGATCTCTTATACACATCTGACGCTGCCGACGATCGCATAAGTGTAGATCTATGCGGTCGCCGTATCGTGATCT
>NZ_LZSZ01000042.1:0-699 GCF_001665645.1 Mycobacterium sp. 852002-30065_SCH5024008
GATGTGTATAAGAGACAGGGGCGAGCGGGGCACTGATCGCCACCCACATCGTGGTCTCGGTCGGGCCGTAGACGTTGAGCATCACCCGTCCCGGCGCCCACCGCTCCACCACCTCAGCCGGACACGCCTCGGCGCCGATCACCAGCGCCGCCGCCCCCAAACCGTCTGTCGAGAGCACCCCCACAGCTGAGGGAGTCTGGGTGAGCACGCTGACCTGTTCGCTGATCAGCAAGGCGTGGAAGTCTTCGGCAGAGTGGGTTATCGCTTCGGGCACCACCACCAACCGGCCCCCATGAAACAGCGCTCCCCAGATCTCCCACACCGAAAAGTCAAACGCATACGAATGACACTGCGACCACACCTGCCCCGGCCCCAACCGCACACCAATCTCCAGCGAATCGAACAGCTGGGTCACGTTGTGGTGGGTAACAGCAACGCCTTTGGGCACCCCGGTGGTGCCCGAGGTATAGATAATGTGAGCCAGACCCTCCAGCGCCGGGCCCGGACCCGACAACGGTGTGCTGGGTTGAACATCGATGGCGGGGTCATCAATATCAATCACCCGCAGACCGTCGTACCCGTCGAGCCGCGAGCGCAGACCCGCCGTGGTGAGTACCGCGACAGGCGTGGCATCGGTGAGCATGAACCCGATCCGCGCTGTGGGCAGGCCCGGGTCGATCGGCACGTAGGCCGCCCCGG
>NZ_LZSZ01000043.1:0-565 GCF_001665645.1 Mycobacterium sp. 852002-30065_SCH5024008
GCGGTCAGGCGCAGGCCACCTCGTACGACACCATGGGTCAGGTCAACCAGGCCTTCCGCAACATCGTCAACATGCTCCACGGAGTGCGGGACGGACTGATCCGCGACGCGAACAACTACGAGCAGCAAGAGCAGGCCTCGCAGCAGATCCTCGGCAGCTAGCACTCGAAACCCGCTGTCTTCCAACACTTTAAGGAGCTAAGCAATGACCATTAACTACCAGTTCGGCGATGTCGACGCCCACGGTGCCTTGATCCGCGCCCAGGCCGCTTCTCTGGAGGCTGAGCACCAGGCCATCGTTCGCGATGTGCTTGCTGCGGGTGACTTCTGGGGCGGTGCCGGTTCGGTGGCCTGCCAGGAGTTCATCACCCAGTTGGGTCGCAACTTCCAGGTGATCTACGAGCAGGCCAACGCCCACGGGCAGAAGGTGCAGAGCGCCGGCAGCAACATGGCCAGCACCGACAGCGCCGTTGGGTCCAGCTGGGCCTAACCCCAACTTCAGGCGCGGCAGCACACCGATCTGTGGCTGTCTCTTATACACATCTCACGCTGCCGACGATCGCATA
>NZ_LZSZ01000044.1:0-586 GCF_001665645.1 Mycobacterium sp. 852002-30065_SCH5024008
TGCGTATCTGATTTACACCTCGGGCACCACCGGGGTGCCCAAAGGCGTTGCCGTGACCCACCACAATGTCACCCAGCTGATCGCGTCGCTGGACGGGAATTTGGCGGGGCCGGGGCGGGTGTGGTCGCAGTGGCATTCGTATTCCTTTGACATTTCGGGCTGGGAGATCTTCGGTGCCCTGCTGCATGGCGGGCGGTTGGTGGTGGTGCCCGAGGCGGTGGCCGCTTCCCCCGAGGCGTTGCATGCGTTGCTGATCGAGCAGCAGGTCACTGTGTTGAGCCAGACACCTTCGGCGGTGGCGGCGCTCTCGCCGCAGGGGTTGGAATCGGTGACATTGCTGGTCGGTGGGGAGGCGTGTCCGGCTGAGGTGGTGGAGCGGTGGGCGCCGGGACGGGTGATGCTCAATGAATACGGTCCGACCGAGACCACGATGTGGGTGGCGATCAGTGCCCCGCTCGCCCCGGGGGTGGGTGCCGTGCCGGTGGGGTCGCCGGTGGCGGGTGCGGCGTTGTTTGTGCTGGATCAGTGGTTGCGGCCGGTTCCGGCGGGGGTGGTCGGGGAGTTGTACTGTCTCTTATACACATCT
>NZ_LZSZ01000045.1:0-3879 GCF_001665645.1 Mycobacterium sp. 852002-30065_SCH5024008
GCCATCCGCACACAACTCGCAGACCGGCTGCCGTCCTATATGGTGCCGGCAGCGATCGTGGTGCTCGACGCCCTACCCCTGACGGTCAACGGCAAACTCGACACCCGCGCCCTCCCCGCCCCCGATTACGCCGGCGGCGCATATCGCGCCCCGACCACCCCGGCCGAGGAAATCCTGGCCGACATCTACGCCCAAATCCTCGGACTCGAACGCGTCGGCGTGGATGACTCGTTCTTCGAGTTGGGTGGGGACAGCATTTTGTCGATGCAGGTGGTGGCCCGGGCGCGGGCGGCTGGCCTGTTGTGTCGGCCGCGTGATGTTTTCGTCGAGCAGACGGTGGCTGGGTTGGCCCGGGTGGCCGAGGTGGCGGTCGATGGTGAGTCGGGTTGGGTTGATGATGGTGTGGGTTCGGTGGTGGCGACCCCGATTATGCGGTGGTTGCAGGGTGTGGATGGCCCGGTTGAGCAGTTTAACCAGACGATGGTGGTCCAGGCGCCTGCTGCCGTCACACACTCCGACGTGTTGGTGGTGTTGCAGGCGCTGCTGGATCGGCATGCCATGTTGCGGTTGCGTGTCGATGACGATGCCGGTGGCTGGTCATTGACCGTGCCCGAGCCGGGTTCGGTGAAGGCCAGCGATTGCTTGCACGTGGTGGATGTGCTTTCTGACGAGGTGTTGGTGGAGGCGCGGTCGCGGTTGGACCCGGGCGCTGGGGTGATGGTCGGTGCGCTATGGGTGGGCGCGACGAGCCAGTTGGTGTTGATTATTCACCACCTGGCCGTTGATGGGGTGTCATGGCGAATCCTGTTGGAGGACTTGAACATCGCCTGGGCCCAGCATCACAGTGGTCAGCCGGTCGCCTTGTCCGTCGTGGGTACGTCGTTTGCCCGGTGGTCGGGGCTGCTCGATAAGTACGCCCACGCCCCGGAGGTTGTGGCCAGACTCGACGCGTGGCGGCAGGTGGCGACAACCCCTGTCTTATTGCCGCCGGTGCAACCGCGGGCAGATACGTATGCGAGTGCGGGGCAGTTGTCGGTGTCGTTAGATGCCGAGACCACGCGCCTGCTGCTCGGTGAGGTGCCCGCGGCGTTTCACGCTGGCGTGCAAGACATTTTGTTGATCGCGTTCGGCTTGGCCTTCGTGGAATTCCTGGGTCCCGCTGCAGCGCCGGTCGGTATCGATGTGGAGGGCCACGGCCGCCACGAGGAGATCGCTCGCCGGGTGGACTTGTCGCGCACGGTGGGCTGGTTCACCACCAAGTACCCGGTGGCGTTGGCGGTCGGTGGGCTGGACTGGTCGCAGGTGGTGGCCGGTGAAGCCGCGCTGGGGGCGGTCATCAAGGACGTCAAAGAGCAGTTGCGCACCCTGCAGCATCCTCTGACGTATGGCCTGCTGCGGTATTTGAATCCCGACGTTGAGCTGGACGCGTCGGATCCAGTAATCGGGTTTAACTATTTTGGCCGATTGGGCGGCCGGGCTGAGACGTCGGCTGAATTGTGGCGCCTCGATCGGGACGGCTTGTCGTTGACCGGTGCAGCCACGGCAGTGGCGATGCCGTTGATGCACACCGTGGAACTCAATGCCGCCACCGTGGACACTGAAGCTGGCCCGCATCTGCAGGCGGCCTGGACGTGGGCGCGCTCAGCACTCGATGAGCAGCAGGTCAGCCGGCTCAGCCAGTTGTGGTTTGAGGCCCTGGCTGGTATCTGCACGCACGTCCAGGACGGTGGGGGCGGGTTGACTCCCTCCGACATTATGCCGGCCCGGTTGAGCCAGGCGCAGATCGATGAGTTGTGCCGGCAGGACCGAGTTGCCGATATTTTGCCGTTGACCCCTTTGCAGCAGGGGTTGCTCTTTCATGCCAGTACCGCGCAGAGCGGCAACGATGTATATGCGGTGCAGCTGGATATCACCGTGACCGGCGGCCTGGACCCCGACCGCCTGCGCGAGGCGGTGCACACCGCGGTCGCCCGGCACCCGAACCTGCTGGCCCGGTTCTGCGACGAGTTCGGGGAGCCGGTGCAGATCATCCCAGCTGATCCCGAGTTGGCGTGGCGGTATATCGAGCAGCACACCGCCGCCAGGGGCGACATCGATGAGCACGTCGAGCGGCTGTGCGCCGATGAACGCGCCGCGGTGTGTGATCTGGGACGCCAGACGGCTTTTCGGGCCGCGTTGATCCGCACCGCAGGCGATCGGCACCGGTTTGTGTTGACGAATCATCACATCGTGCTCGATGGCTGGTCGCTATCGACCTTGCTGCAGGAAATCTTCGCCAGCTATTACGGGCAGCGGCTGGCTGCTCCGGTACCTTATCGCCGGTTTGTGAGCTGGCTGGCCGACCAAGATCGCGCTGCTGCCCGCGCGGCGTGGCGTGAGGCGTTCGCAGGGTTCGAGGCCCCGACCTTGGTGGGCCCGCCGGGCCGGATGACGCTGGGGCGGCGCGGTGTTGTGTCATCTTGGGTGTCTGAGCAGATCACGTTGGGCCTTGGGGAGTTGGCGCGCTCATGCCACACCACCGTCAGCACCGCGCTGCAGGCCGGCTTCGCGCAGCTGCTGTGCGGGTTGACCGGTCAGCAGGATGTCGCTTTTGGCATGACGGTCTCCGGACGGCCCGCCGAATTGAGCGGCGCGGAATCGATGGTGGGCCTGTTGATCAACACGGTGCCGGTGCGGGCCACCCTAACCGCGGCGACCAGCACCGCAGACCTGCTCGAGGCGCTGCACCGCACCCACAACCGCACCCTAGAACATCAGCACCTGGCGCTCAACGAGATTCACTGCGCCACCGGGCATGACCAACTATTCGACACCTTGTTCGTGTACGAGAATTATCCGGTCGATACCACCGCGATGGCGCGACCGCACGAGTTGGCCATCGGCGAGGCCAGTACCCGCGAATACAACCACTACCCGCTGACAGTGCAAGCCGCGCCCGGCCGCGAACTCCGGCTTCGCATCGAATACGACACCGACATCTTCGACCCCGACAGCATCGAGCTGTTGATCACCCGATTCCAGCGGCTGCTGACGGGGATGACCGCGGACCCGACGCGGCCGGTGTCTTCGATCGAGGTGCTCAACGAGTCCGAGCGGGCCCGACTAGAGGAGTGGAGCAACCGCGCGGTATTGAGCGCGCCGGCCGCGTCGGCTGTGTCGATCCCGGAAGCCTTTGCCGCCCAAAACACCCGCACCCCGGATGCAGTAGCTCTGAGCTTCGGGGACCGGTCCTGGACCTATCAGGAACTCGATAAGGCCGCAAATCAGTTAGCCCACTTATTGATCGGCCAGGGCGTTGGCCCCGGGAAGTATGTGGGGCTGCTCGTGGAGCGCTCGGCCGAAGCGATTGTCGCGATCCTTGCGGTCCTCAAGTCCGGGGCAGCCTATGTGCCAATCGATCCGGGCCTGCCCACAGCCCGCATCGAATTCATCCTCACCGACGCCACCCCGACCACGGTGCTGACCACCACCGCGCTCGCCGCGCGGCTGGATGGGTACGACGTGCCGGTCGTCGATGTCAACGATCCCGCTGTTGACGTCCAATCCAGCACACCGTTGCCGGGTCCGGCGCCCGACGATGTTGCATATCTGATTTACACCTCGGGCACCACTGGTACCCCCAAAGGCGTTGCAGTCACGCACCACAACGTGACGCGGTTATTCGACTCGTTTGATTCCGGATTGGACCTGACCGCAGGGCAGGTATGGACACAGTGCCACTCCTATGCCTTCGACTACTCGGTGTGGGAGATCTGGGGTGCGCTGTTGCATGGGGCGCGGTTGGTGGTGGTGCCCGAGGCGATGGTCGGCTCCCCGGATGACTTGCACGCCTTGTTGATTGCTGAGCGGGTCAGTGTGTTGAGTCAGACCCCGTCGGCG
>NZ_LZSZ01000046.1:0-1214 GCF_001665645.1 Mycobacterium sp. 852002-30065_SCH5024008
AGATGTGTATAAGAGACAGGTCTTCTCGAGGAGGTGCTGGCCGGCATTTATGCCCAAGTGTTGGGTGTGGACCGCGTCGGGGTCGACGACTCGTTCTTCGAGTTGGGTGGGGATTCGTTGTCGGCGATGCGGCTGATCGCGGCGGTCAACACCAACCTGGATGCTGACTTGTCGGTGCGGGCGGTGTTTGAGGCGCCGGCCATCGCGCAGTTAGCACCCCGCGTCCGGGCCGGGGGTGGGGGTGGGCTGGCGCCGTTGGCGATCCAACAGCGGCCGGAGCGGGTGCCGTTGTCGTTTGCCCAGTCCCGGTTGTGGTTCTTGGAGCAGTTGCAGGGGCGGTCTGCGGTTTACAACATGCCTGTCGCGGTGCGGCTCAGCGGACCGCTCGACGTCGAGGCCCTAGGGGCCGCGCTGCGTGATGTGGTGGGCCGCCATGAAAGCCTGCGCACGGTCTTCCCTGCGGTCGACGGGGTTCCTGAGCAGATGGTGGTGTCGGCTGAGGGGGTCGAGTTCGGCTGGGATGTGGTCGATGCCAGCGGCTGGCCGGAAAGTCGGTTACGTGAGGCCGTGGGCGCGGTGGTGCGTCGCCCGTTTGATTTGGCCACCGAGATCCCGTTGCGGGCGCGGCTTTTCGGTGTCGCTGACGATGAGTATGTGCTGGTGATCGTGGTGCATCATATCGCCGGGGATGGTTGGTCGATCGCCCCGCTGGCGCGTGATCTAGGTATGGCTTATGCCGCCCGCGTTAAGGGCCAGGTTCCAGGATGGGATCGGTTGGCGGTGCAGTATGCCGATTACACGCTGTGGCAGCGCACCCAATTTGGTGATCTCGACGACCCGGATAGTCTGATCGCCGGGCAGTTGGCTTACTGGCAAGACGTGTTGGCCGGGTTGCCGGAGCGCCTGGTGCTGCCGACGGATCGGCCGTATCCGGCGGTGGCCGATTATCGCGGCGCCAGTGTCGCTATCGAGTGGCCGGCGGGGCTGCAGCAGCAGATCGCCCGGGTGGCCCGCGAGCATAATACGACCAGTTTCATGGTGATCCAGGCCGCGCTGGCAGTCTTGCTGGCCAAACTGAGCACCAATACTGCTGTGGCGGTGGGGTTCCCGATCGCCGGCCGGCGTGACCCTGCCCTCGATGAGCTGGTCGGGTTCTTCGTCAACACCCTGGTGTTACGCGTCGATCTGGCCGGCGACCCCAGCGTGGCCGAACT
>NZ_LZSZ01000047.1:0-1236 GCF_001665645.1 Mycobacterium sp. 852002-30065_SCH5024008
ATGGGCACCGGCACCCACGCCGGCGCCGGACCCCGATACGGATTCCGCCCCACCGTCATGGCCCGACCCCCCTTCGCGGGCTGATCACCCGCGGTGGAACCACGTAGCCGGCGTGAGCGACGAATGGACGTGGACGCAGTCACGGGTCGTGGTGCCGCTCACCGCCCGACCATCCCGGCCGAAAGGACCTAGTGCCCCCGCTCGAGGGACTCAAAACCCTTTCGGAGAGGTCCGGTCGTCGGGGATGCTGTGGGCGGTCGCCGACCGGGCGGAAGGAGTTTGCGAGCAACGAGATCTTATTTGGAACCGCGGTGCCACAGCGGCTGGGAAAGGTCCACCAGCAACTTTGCCTGCCGGGTGAGTCACAGTTTGCTGTGACGCAACCGAAAGGTACTGCGATCCAGGTCAGGCGCTGTTACTGTGGCGTTACCAAAAATGAATTCGCCGTACCGTCAAGTGAACAGTTGCAAACAGGCGGCTTCCGAAAGAGCTTGAGGGGTCGCGGTCATCTACTCTCTGCAGAGTCGGGGATTGAACTAGGAGGGAACCAAGTATGTCGTTCGTGACCACACAGCCCGAGGCTCTGGCTGCGGCGGCCGGAAACTTGCAGGCCATTGGCTCAACGCTGAGCGCTCAGAACGCGGCTGCCGCCGCCCCCACGACCGGGGTGGTGCCCGCTGCTGCCGACGAGGTGTCGGCGCTGACGGCGGCGCAGTTCGCGGCGCACGCGCAGATGTACCAGGCGGTTAGCGCTCAGGCCGCCGCCATTCACGAGGCGTTCGTGAACACGCTGTCGACAAGTTCTGGCTCGTACGCTGCGGCCGAGGCAATCAACGCAGCTGCCACGGGCTAGTCGGTTGGCGGTTGACGGTCTGGGACAGGACGTCTTCGACGTGGAATCCCGCCTGACCGCCCAGCTACCGATGATCTCGGGGGCTGACGGCCGGACAACTCAAACGCCGAAGTTCGGGTTTGACGTCCGTCTCACCGTGTTAGAGCAACCGGTGGCCGCCGGCTGACGGGAAGGGGGGATCATCCTTTTGCATTCGGCTCGGCGGCTCGCCAGCGCGTGACCGGTCCGGCCATCGTCGTAACCACCGCAAGTATCTGAGTACTCACTTAAGGAGACAGCCACATGGCAACACGTTTTATGACTGACCCGCACGAAATGCGGGCGATGGCGGGCCGCTTCGAGGTGCACGCCCAGACGGTTGAGGACGAGGCTCGCAAGATGTG
>NZ_LZSZ01000048.1:0-575 GCF_001665645.1 Mycobacterium sp. 852002-30065_SCH5024008
CGAGATGTAGCTCCGTCTCGTGGGCTCGGAGATGTGTATAAGAGACAGGGGTCCTCCTCGCGGGCGATCACCACCGCTTGGTCCACCCCGTCCAAGCTGGCTAGTGTGGTTTGGATTTCACCGAGTTCGATGCGATACCCGCGGATCTTGACCTGCTCATCAGCACGCCCCACATAGCGCAACTGCCCATCAACACCCCACGACACCAAATCCCCGGTCCGATACATCCGCGCCCCCGCCCCTCCAAACGGACACGCCACAAACCGCGACCCGGTCAACCCGGCTCGGCGCACATAACCGACGCCCACGCCGCGGCCCGCCAAATACAACTCACCGACCACCCCAGCCGGCACCGGCTTGAGCCACCTGTCCAAGACGAACATCGCCGCCCCCGGTATCGGCGACCCGATCGGCACCACCTGAGATCCCGGGGTCAGCGCAGTACTGATCGACGCATACACCGTGGTCTCGGTGGGCCCATACGCGTTGATCATTACCCGCCCTGGTGCCGCCCACAGATCCACCACCTCAGCCGGACACGCCTCACCGGCCACCACCAACGCCACCGACTCCAA
>NZ_LZSZ01000049.1:0-694 GCF_001665645.1 Mycobacterium sp. 852002-30065_SCH5024008
GGCCCGGGTCGATCGGCACGTAGGCCGCCCCGGTCTTGAGGACTGCCAGGATGGCGATGATGGCTTGCGCGCCACGCTCCACCAGCAACCCCACACACTCACCCGGGCCCACCCCATGGGCAACCAGTAAGTGCGCCAACCGATTCGCGGCCTCATCCACCTCTCGATACGTCCACGACCGGTCCCCGAAACTCAGCGCCACCGCCTCGGGCGTGCGGCCGACTTGGGCGGCAAACAACGCTGGGATCGAGACCCCCGACACCGCCGGGCGGTCCAACACCGCCCGATTACCCCAGTTATCCAGGCGGACACGCTCGGACTCGTCGAGCACCCCGATCGAAGACACCGGCCGCGAGGGATCTGCCGTCATGTCGGCCAACACCCGCTCGAATCGCGCGATCAGGGTCTCGATGCTGTCGGGGTCGAACACATCGGTGCGAAACTCCACCGCACCGCTGATCCCGGCGGCCTGGCCCGCTTCGGTGAAGTTCTCGGACAAGGAGAATGTCAAATCCATCCGGGCCGTTTGGGTTTGCACCGGCAAGGGGTTGACCTGCAGAGCACCCAGGTCCAGCTCGGTGGGGTTGTGGTGTTGCCAGGCCAGCATGACCTGCACTAGGGGGTGATGGGCCAGGGAGCGGGTGGGGTGCAGCCGTTCCACGAGCAGCTCGAAGGGCACGTCTTGGTGCTCAAA
>NZ_LZSZ01000050.1:0-71257 GCF_001665645.1 Mycobacterium sp. 852002-30065_SCH5024008
CAGGGCTCCTGACCCGTCCCCACTACGATGTCGTTTTTCCGCCAGTTTTGTCGGCGGGCGGGTGTAAGTCTTGAAGCGTGCACGAAGACTTCGAACGCTGCTACCGCGCCGTCCAGTCCAAGGACGCCCGGTTCGACGGCTGGTTCGTCACGGCGGTACTGACAACCGGCATCTATTGCCGGCCCAGCTGCCCGGTGCGGCCGCCTTTCGCTCGCAACGTCCGGTTCTACCCGACCGCCGCCGCTGCTCAGCGCGCAGGATTCCGGGCATGTAAGCGGTGCCGTCCCGACGCGTCTCCAGGATCACCGGAATGGAACGTGCGTGGTGACGTCGTTGCACGGACGATGCGGCTCATCGCCGACGGCACGGTAGACCGTGAAGGTGTCGGCGGTCTAGCGGCCCATCTCGGTTACACCACCCGCCAGCTTGAGCGGCTGTTGCACGCCGAGGTCGGCGCCGGCCCGCTCGCGCTGGCCCGCGCTCAACGCGCGCAGACCGCCCGCTTGCTCGTCGAGACCACGAACCTGCCGTTCGGCGACATCGCGTTCGCTTCGGGGTTTTCCAGCATTCGGCAGTTCAACGACACGGTGCGCTCCGTCTTCGACAATGCGCCGACGGAGCTGCGCCGGCGCGCCGCGGATCCATCGGGGGCCGGAAAATTCCGAGCCGCTTCGGCGGGGACGGTCAGCCTGCGGCTGCCGGTGCGCACGCCATTCGCCTACGAGGGCGTCTTCGGTCATCTCGCCGCCGGAACGGTGCCCGGCTGCGAGGAGATCCGCGACGGTGCATACCGACGCAGCCTGCGCCTTCCGTTCGGCAGCGCCGTGGTCGCCCTGACGCCGGCGACCGACCACGTCCGCTGTGTGCTCACCCTCGACGACTTCCGTGACCTGACGACGGCGATCGCCCGCTGTCGGCGGCTGCTGGATCTCGACGCCGACCCCGAGGCGGTGGACGACGCGCTGGCCGGTGACCCGTACCTGGCCCCCGTGGTGGCCAAGGCGCCCGGCCAACGCGTTCCGCGCACCGTTGACGAGGCCGAGCTGGCCGTGCGCGCGGTCCTCGGTCAACAGGTGTCGACCAAGGCGGCCAGAACCCACGCCGGTCGCCTGGTCGCGGCATACGGTGAGCCGGTCGCGGACCCCGACGGCGGATTGACCCACACCTTCCCGTCAGCGGAGCAGCTCGCGGAGATCGACCCCGTCCACTTGGCGGTCCCCAGAGCCCGGCGCCGGACCCTGAACGCACTGGTCGCCGGCCTCGCCGACGGCAGTATCGTCCTGGACAGCGGGAGCGACTGGGAAGCCGCCCGCAGGCAATTGCTGGACGTGCCCGGAGTAGGCCCATGGACCGCTGAGGTGATTGCAATGCGCGGCCTCGGTGACCCGGACGCATTCCCCGCCACCGACCTTGGCCTTCGCCTGGCCGCCAAGCAGCTGGGCTTGCCGATTGGCGAACGTGCCCTGGTCGCCCATGGCATCCAGTGGCGCCCTTGGCGCTCCTACGCCACCCAATACCTTTGGACCACCCTCGAGCATCCGGTTAACCAATGGCCACCACAGGAGGTCGCATGATCGAGTACCGCACCATCGACAGCCCGATCGGGCCGCTGACCCTAGCCGGCCAGGACTCGGTTCTGACCATGCTTCGGATGGTCGACCAGACCTACGAGCCGAGCCGCACCGGCTGGGCCCCGAATCCGGCCGCATTCAACGAGGCCACTGAGCAACTCAACGCTTATTTCGAGGGCGAACTCACGGAGTTCGATTTCGAATTCGAGCTGCGCGGCTCCGCATTTCAGCGGCGCGTGTGGGAGGCCCTTCGGACTATCCCTTACGGCGAAACCAGATCGTACGGACAAATCGCGGAACAGATCGGCGCTACCGGCTCCGCACGCGCCGTGGGATTGGCCAATGGCCACAACCCGATCGCGATTGTCATCCCCTGCCACCGCGTCATCGGCGCAAACGGCAGCCTCACCGGCTACGGCGGCGGCCTCGACCGAAAGCGAACGCTGCTCGCATTGGAAAAGAAACGCGCGTCGGTGAATTCGGCTCTGACACTATTCGACTAGGAAAGCGCTGGCATCAGCGAATGCAAAAACACCCCCGTTGCCGGGGGTGTTTTTGTGTATGTTCGGCGGTGTCCTACTTTTCCACCCGGATGGGCAGTATCATCGGCGCTGACAGGCTTAGCTTCCGGGTTCGGAATGGGACCGGGCGTTTCCCTGTCGCTGTGGCCGCCGTAACTCTATTTAAATTTGGTTTCGGTGGGGGGTGTGGCGTCAGAGCGTCCCGCGACTAATAGTCGCTGGAACTGAAAAGTGGTTGCGATTGCGTGTTGGTAAGTTTTCGGCCGGTTAGTGCCAGTTCCCTACACCCATTACTGGGCTTCCAGGTCTGGCCTATCGATCCCGTGGTCTGCGGGGGGCCTTATCCCTCTAAAAGGGTGAGAAACCTGATCTTGGAGAAGGTTTCCCGCTTAGATGCTTTCAGCGGTTATCCTGTCCGAACGTGGCTATCCAGCCGTGCCCCTGGTGGGACAACTGGTATACCAGAGGTTCGTCCGTCCCGGTCCTCTCGTACTAGGGACAGGTTTCCTCAAGTTTCTGACGCGCGCGGCGGATAGAGACCGAACTGTCTCACGACGTTCTAAACCCAGCTCGCGTGCCGCTTTAATGGGCGAACAGCCCAACCCTTGGGACCTGCTCCAGCCCCAGGATGCGACGAGCCGACATCGAGGTGCCAAACCATCCCGTCGATATGGACTCTTGGGGAAGATCAGCCTGTTATCCCCGGGGTACCTTTTATCCGTTGAGCGACACCCCTTCCACTCGGGGGTGCCGGATCACTAGTCCCGACTTTCGTCCCTGCTTGACTTGTAAGTCTCGCAGTCAAGCTCCCTTGTGCACTTACACTCAACACCTGATTGCCGTCCAGGTTGAGGGAACCTTTGGGCGCCTCCGTTACATTTTAGGAGGCAACCGCCCCAGTTAAACTACCCGCCAGGCACTGTCCGTGAACCCGATAAGGGTTCGACGTTAGGTGTCCAATACGATCAGAGTGGTATTTCAACAACGACTCCGCCCCAACTGGCGTTGAGGTTTCACAGTCTCCCACCTATCCTACACAAACCGTACCGAACACCAATACCAAGTTGTAGTGAAGGTCCCGGGGTCTTTTCGTCCTGCCGCGCGTAACGAGCATCTTTACTCGTAGTGCAATTTCGCCGAGTCTATGGTTGAGACAGTTGGGAAGTCGTTACGCCATTCGTGCAGGTCGGAACTTACCCGACAAGGAATTTCGCTACCTTAGGATGGTTATAGTTACCACCGCCGTTTACTGGGGCTTAAATTCTCCGCTTCACCTTACGGTTAACGGGTCCTCTTAACCTTCCAGCACCGGGCAGGCGTCAGTCCGTATACATCGTCTTGCGACTTCGCACGGACCTGTGTTTTTAGTAAACAGTCGCTACCCACTGGTTTCTGCGGCCGAATCCCGCTCCCACCGCAAGGGTGTTCACGGTATTCCGGCCCCCCTTCTCCCGAAGTTACGGGGGCATTTTGCCGAGTTCCTTAACCATAGTTATCTCGTACGCCTTGGTATTCTCTACCTGACCACCTGTGTCGGTTTGGGGTACGGGCCGTGTGTGTGCTCGCTAGAGGCTTTTCTTGGCAGCAGAGGATCACCGAATTCACCTCAATCGGCTATGCATCACCTCTCAGGATTAATGAGCGACGGATTTGCCTATCGCTCTCCCTACAGGCTTGCCCCAGTATTACCACTGACTGGTACGGCTACCTTCCTGCGTCACCCCATTGCTTGACTACTACCAGCGAAGGTCCCACGCAGCCGGCGATCCTCGCTCCCCGAAGGGATTGATAGACCACCATTTGGGTGGTTAGTACCGCTGATTCGTCAGGGACGCCCACACACGGGTACGGGAATATCAACCCGTTGTCCATCGACTACGCCTGTCGGCCTCGCCTTAGGTCCCGACTCACCCTGGGCGGACTGGCCTGGCCCAGGAACCCTTGGTCTTACGGCGGGCAAGGTTCTCACTTGCCTTATCGCTACTCATGCCTGCATTCTCACTCCCCCAAACTCCACCACCGGTTACCCGGTAGCTTCGCTGCATGGGGGACGCTCCCCTACCCAACCTTGCGGTTGCCGCGGCTTCGGCGGTGTGCTTGAGCCCCGCTACATTATCGGCGCACAATCACTTGACCAGTGAGCTATTACGCACTCTTTCAAGGGTGGCTGCTTCTAAGCCAACCTCCTGGTTGTCTCTGCGACTGCACATCCTTTTCCACTTAGCACACGCTTAGGGGCCTTAGCCGGCGATCTGGGCTGTTTCCCTCTCGACGTACGGAGCTTATCCCCCGCCGTCTCACTGCCACGCTATACACCACGGCATTCGGAGTTTGGCTGACGTCAGTAACCTAGTAGGGCCCATCGGCCATCCAGTAGCTCTACCTCCGTGGTGAAACACGTAACGCTGCACCTAAATGCATTTCGGGGAGAACCAGCTATCACGGAGTTTGATTGGCCTTTCACCCCTACCCACAGCTCATCCCCTCAGTCTTCAACCTAAGTGGGTTCGGGCCTCCACGCGGTCTTACCCGCGCTTCACCCTGGCCATGGGTAGATCACTCCGCTTCGGGTCCAGAACACGCCACTACACCCCAAAGGGGATGCGCCCTATTCAGACTCGCTTTCGCTGCGGCTACCCCGCACGGGTTAACCTCGCGACGTGTCCCTGACTCGCAGGCTCATTCTTCAAAAGGCACGCCATCACCCCACAAGGAGGCTCTGACGGATTGTAGGCACACGGTTTCAGGTACTCTTTCACTCCCCTCCCGGGGTACTTTTCACCATTCCCTCACGGTACTAATCCGCTATCGGTCATCGAGAAGTATTTAGGCTTACCGGGTGGTCCCGGCAGATTCACAGCAGATTCCACGGGCCCGCTGCTACTCGGGAGTTGATACAAGGTAGGTGCCGGGTTTTCGCGTACCGGGCTTTCACCGTCTACGGCGGGCCGTCCCAGGCCACTTCCGCTAACCACGACACTTTCTGACTACCCCTCAGCCAGGTAGAGCTGAGACATATCAATCCCACTACCCCGCACACACAACCCCTACCCGGTTACACATGCGTGCGGTTTAGCCTGTTCCGCGTTCGCTCGCCACTACTGACGGAATCACAATTGTTTTCTTCTCCTACGGGTACTGAGATGTTTCACTTCCCCGCGTTACCTCCCGCACCCTATATATTCAGATACGGGTAACACGACATCACTCGTGCTGGGTTTCCCCATTCGGAAATCCTCGGATCAAAGCTAGGTTGACAGCTCCCCGAGGCATATCGCAGCCTCCCACGTCCTTCATCGGCTCTCGATGCCAAGGCATCCACCATGCGCCCTTAGACACTTACATACACACAAAAATCAAAAAGAAATTACACATTTTAACGAACACGCGACCGTTGCCGGCAACGCATCCGTTTAGATGCTCGCAACCACTATCCAATACTCAAACACCACACCCCACCACCAAGATGGAGGGACACCACACGGACTGGCCGAGTGTTGTCTCAGGGCCCAATAGTGTGTCTGGCAATCATTTGCTGTTGTGCACCCGGCCCTCACCCACTACAGGTGAGAACCCCGCACGGCTTACACCCCACCAATTGGGATGTTTTTCGTGGTGCTCCTTAGAAAGGAGGTGATCCAGCCGCACCTTCCGGTACGGCTACCTTGTTACGACTTCGTCCCAATCGCCGATCCCACCTTCGACAGCTCCCTCCCAAGGGTTAGGCCACTGGCTTCGGGTGTTACCGACTTTCATGACGTGACGGGCGGTGTGTACAAGGCCCGGGAACGTATTCACCGCAGCGTTGCTGATCTGCGATTACTAGCGACTCCGACTTCACGGGGTCGAGTTGCAGACCCCGATCCGAACTGAGACCGGCTTTAAAAGGATTCGCTTAACCTTGCGGCATCGCAGCCCTTTGTACCGGCCATTGTAGCATGTGTGAAGCCCTGGACATAAGGGGCATGATGACTTGACGTCATCCCCACCTTCCTCCGAGTTGACCCCGGCAGTCTCTCACGAGTCCCCGGCATTACCCGCTGGCAACATGAGACAAGGGTTGCGCTCGTTGCGGGACTTAACCCAACATCTCACGACACGAGCTGACGACAGCCATGCACCACCTGCACACAGGCCACAAGGGAACGCCTATCTCTAGACGCGTCCTGTGCATGTCAAACCCAGGTAAGGTTCTTCGCGTTGCATCGAATTAATCCACATGCTCCGCCGCTTGTGCGGGCCCCCGTCAATTCCTTTGAGTTTTAGCCTTGCGGCCGTACTCCCCAGGCGGGGTACTTAATGCGTTAGCTACGGCACGGATCCCAAGGAAGGAAACCCACACCTAGTACCCACCGTTTACGGCGTGGACTACCAGGGTATCTAATCCTGTTCGCTCCCCACGCTTTCGCTCCTCAGCGTCAGTTACTGCCCAGAGACCCGCCTTCGCCACCGGTGTTCCTCCTGATATCTGCGCATTCCACCGCTACACCAGGAATTCCAGTCTCCCCTGCAGTACTCTAGTCTGCCCGTATCGCCCGCACGCTCACAGTTAAGCCGTGAGATTTCACGAACAACGCGACAAACCACCTACGAGCTCTTTACGCCCAGTAATTCCGGACAACGCTCGCACCCTACGTATTACCGCGGCTGCTGGCACGTAGTTGGCCGGTGCTTCTTCTCCACCTACCGTCAACTCACAAAGTGAGCCTTCGTCGATGGTGAAAGAGGTTTACAACCCGAAGGCCGTCATCCCCCACGCGGCGTCGCTGCATCAGGCTTGCGCCCATTGTGCAATATTCCCCACTGCTGCCTCCCGTAGGAGTCTGGGCCGTATCTCAGTCCCAGTGTGGCCGGACACCCTCTCAGGCCGGCTACCCGTCGTCGCCTTGGTAGGCCATCACCCCACCAACAAGCTGATAGGCCGCGGGCCCATCCCACACCGCAAAAGCTTTCCACCACAAGGCATGCGCCAAGTGGTCCTATCCGGTATTAGACCCAGTTTCCCAGGCTTATCCCGAAGTGCAGGGCAGATTGCCCACGTGTTACTCACCCGTTCGCCACTCGAGTACCCCCGAAGGGGCCTTTCCGTTCGACTTGCATGTGTTAAGCACGCCGCCAGCGTTCGTCCTGAGCCAGGATCAAACTCTCCAAACAAAATCTCCTCGCATAACGAGGTGAATTTCAAATCAGAGAAAATCTGACCTAACAAAAAGACACCAAATAACTGGCATCAAAAATTGCCATACCCACACACGGGGAGTGCTAGGTATGGCCAAAAAAACAACAACAAATAATAAAAACCAAACACACTATTGAGTTCTCAAACAACACTTGTTTCGCCCGTTTTGGGGCAACCCTGCCAGCTTAATACAAGTCCGGCAGTGGAGTCAACTCCCAGTTTTGGTCTTCCATAGACCGTTTCGGGAGCAGCCGTGCCAGGCTAGTACCAATCCAGCGAGGGAGTCAAGCGCCCGGGGTGTCGACCGCCTGGTGTGGCGACCGGCCCTGCGGGGCACTGACTTTGGTTACTCTACCCGCTCGATCTCCGCTCCCAAAATCGCCAGGTTTTCGACGAACAAGGGGTAGCCGCGATCGATGTGGAAGACGTCGTGGACCTCGGTGTCACCGTCCGCCACGAGCCCCGCCAACACCAGGCCGGCACCGGCCCGAATATCCGAACACCACACCGGGGCGCTCGACAATTGGGGCAGACCTCGTACGACGGCATGGTGCCCGTCGGTGCGGGCGTCGGCGCCCAACCGGATCATTTCTTCGACGAAGCGGAAGCGCGCCTCGAAAACGTTTTCCGTGATCATCGACGTGCCGTCGGCGATCGACGCCAGGGCGATAGCCATCGGCTGCAGGTCGGTCGGGAACCCGGGGAACGGCAGCGTCGCGACGTTGACGGCCTTGGGGCGCTCGTACTGCGTGATCCGGAAGCTGTTGTCCGTTTGGGTGACCGTCGCGCCGGCGTCGTGCAGTTTATGCAGCACCACCTGGAGGTGGGCGGGGTCGACCCCCGTCACCGAAATGTCGCCTCGGGTCATCGCGGCCGCGATGCCCCACGTGGCGGCGACGATGCGATCACCGATCACACGGTGCTCGGTCGGGTGTAGCCGGGGGACGCCGGTGATGGTCATGGTCGGCGAACCCGCACCTTCGACCTGCGCGCCCATCTGATTCAACATGTTGCACAGGTCCACGACATCGGGTTCGCGCGCCGCGTTGTGGATTGTGGTTACGCCCTCGGCCAAGACGGCGGCCATCAGGATGTTTTCGGTGGCTCCCACCGACGGAAACTCGAGCTGAATCTCCGCACCGCGCAACGTGTCGGCTTGGGCGACGACGCAGCCGTGCTCGATATTGCATTGCGCGCCCAGTTGGCGCAGGCCCGACTGGTGCATGTCCAGCGGACGAGACCCGATCGCGTCACCGCCCGGCAGCGCGACCCTGGCGCGCTTGCACCGACCGACCAGCGGCCCAAGCACGCAGACCGACGCGCGGAACTGTCGCACCGCAGCGAAATCGGCGTCGTATTTCGGCTCGTCCGGTGAGGTGATGCGGGCGACATCGCCGTCGAGCTCCACGGTGGCGCCGAGCCCACGCAACACCTCGGCCATCAACGGCACGTCGAGGATGTCGGGGCAGTTGGTGATGGTGCTGGTGCCTTCGGCCAGCAGGGTCGCTGCCATCAGCTTGAGCACGCTGTTTTTGGCGCCCCCCACTGCGACTTCGCCGGACAACCGGTTGCCGCCGGTCACCACGAATCGCTCAGCCACCCGCGTCAGTCTAGTGAAGCGGTATCGGCTTGTCAGTCAGCCCGCTTGACGACGATGCGCTCCGCCGAGCGGAGTGAGGAGCGACACCCCCCAGCCGCGCTGGGAGCACCGCCCGCTCGCGGGGGACGGCGAGGGGGCGAGTCAAGCAGTCAGCCGAGGCTCCATGCCTACCCGGGCCGCAGTACCGTTTTGCTCATGGCGATACACCTGACCCGGATCTATACGCGAACCGGTGACGACGGCACGACGGGATTGAGTGACTTCTCGCGGGTCTCCAAGAACGACCCTCGTCTGGTCGCGTACGCCGATTGCGACGAGGCCAACTCGGCGATCGGCGTCGCGATCGCCTTGGGGCAGCCCGACGAGGAAACCGCCGGCGTACTGCGGCAGATCCAGAACGACCTGTTCGACGCCGGCGCGGACCTGTCGACCCCGGTGGTGGAAAACCCCGAATATCCCCCGTTGCGAATCACCCAGCCCTACATCGATCGACTGGAGGGCTGGTGTGACAAATATAACGAGCACCTGCCGGCGCTGAATTCCTTTGTGCTCCCGGGCGGTTCGCCGTTGTCGGCGCTGTTGCACGTTGCCCGCACGATCGTCCGTCGAGCGGAACGATCGGCCTGGGCGGCGATCGATGCCGCGCCGCAGCAGATCAACGTGCTTCCGGCGAAATACCTGAACCGCCTCTCGGATCTGCTTTTCATCCTGGCACGCGCGGCCAATCCCGACGGCGACGTGTTGTGGAAACCCGGCGGAGGCGCGCCGACCCCGGGTTAGCCTGCGGCACAAGGCCTAAACGCTGCGGCGACGGGCGCGTGGTGACGGACGGGACTCCAGCCAGGACAGGAAGGCCGTCAAAGCGCCCTTGTCCAGCGCGATCTCGTAACCGGTCCTGCGGTCCTGCGTCGTGTCGCGCAGCTCCACCACGACGATCTCGTCGGTCATGATGTCGAATTCGTCGCCGCGCGGCGCACGCCGGGCGACAATTTCCACTCCCCGGCGGCTGAGTCGACGGTCCGGCCACAAACGCAGGCTGGAGAGTCGGTAGAACGCCGCCTCACCGCCGCGGTAACGAATCACGCCGTGACGCCAGCCGTGACCTCCGACCGCGGGGATGTCCCGCATGATCCCCGCCGTGCCGCCCTGACGCAGCTTCCACAACCGATAACTCAGCGCGACGACCGCGCCCGCGAGGACAATGACGAGCACGACCATGCCGACCATGGGCGCGCTCATCCTCTTGTCCGGGGCGGCTAGTCGATCGCGCCGAC
The DNA here is from genome assembly GCF_001665645.1 of Mycobacterium sp. 852002-30065_SCH5024008. Classification (NCBI taxonomy): domain Bacteria; kingdom Bacillati; phylum Actinomycetota; class Actinomycetes; order Mycobacteriales; family Mycobacteriaceae; genus Mycobacterium; species Mycobacterium sp. 852002-30065_SCH5024008. Next base: position 10,146 of record NZ_LZSZ01000050.1, read on the forward strand.
GGCGCGCAATCTGCCGCGCCCCCGCGCCGCGATGCGCGGATCGTCGGACTCAGATTCCTCCCTGGCGGCGCTTTCGTCGATCTCAGATTCGAATGCGGCGGACTCGGCCAGGACCGTGACCGTCTCCTCGGTGACCGACAGGAAACCGCCTTCGATGGCGACCCGCAGATCGTCTTCGCCATCTCGCTCGACGCGCACCATTGCGTCGTCGACCAATTGCGCTACCAACGGGATATGCCGCGGCAGGATGCCGATCTCGCCGACGGTGGTGCGGGTGAACAGGAAAGTCGCCTCACCCGACCAGATCTTCCGGTCTACGGCGACTATCTCAACATTCAAATCCGCCATGCCACAGTGCCCTTCACAGCCTTTGACTCAGTCCTCAGGAATCCAGTTTGGCGCCGAAGCTTTCGGCTTTCTTGGCCAAGTCGTCGAGGCCACCGATCAAGAAGAACGCCTGCTCCGGTATGTGGTCGAAGTCGCCCTTGGTCAGGCGGTCGAACGCCTCGATGGTCTCCTTCAGCGGCACCGTCGAACCCGGCTGACCCGTGAACTGCTCGGCCGCCATCATGTTCTGCGAGAGGAACCGCTCGATGCGTCGTGCGCGCTGAACGAGCTGCTTGTCCTCTTCCGACAGCTCGTCGATACCGAGGATCGCGATGATGTCCTGGAGGTCCTTGTACCGCTGCAGGATTCGGATGACCTCCTGCGCCACGCGGTAGTGCTCGTCACCAACGATGCTCGGGTCCAGGATGGTCGAGCTCGATGCCAGCGGGTCCACCGCGGGGAAAATTCCCTTGGAGAACACCGAACGCGACAGCTCGGTGGTCGCGTCCAGGTGCGCGAACGTCGTCGCCGGCGCGGGGTCGGTGTAGTCGTCGGCGGGCACGTAGACCGCCTGCATCGACGTGATCGAGCGGCCGCGGGTCGACGTGATGCGCTCCTGCAGCTCGCCCATCTCGTCGGCCAGCGTGGGCTGGTAGCCCACGGCCGACGGCATACGGCCGAGCAGTGTCGACACCTCGGAACCCGCCTGAGTGAAGCGGAAGATGTTGTCGATGAACAGCAGCACGTCCTGGCCGGCCTCGTCGCGGAACCACTCCGCCATCGTCAGCGCCGACAGCGCCACCCGCATACGGGTGCCGGGCGGCTCGTCCATCTGACCGAACACCAGCGCGGTGTCTTTGAGCACGTCGGCTTCTTTGAGCTCAACCCAAAGGTCGTTGCCCTCGCGGGTGCGCTCGCCCACGCCGGCGAAAACCGAAGTACCACCGAAGTTGCGGGCGATACGGTTGATCATCTCCTGGATGAGCACCGTCTTGCCCACGCCGGCACCGCCGAACAGCGCGATCTTGCCACCACGCACGTACGGGGTCAGCAGGTCGACGACCTTGAGCCCGGTTTCGAGCATCTCGGTACGGGGCTCGAGCTCTTCGAAGGCCGGGGGCTTGCGGTGGATCGACCAATGCTCGAAGTCCTCGCCGTATCCCGGCTTGTCCAGGCAGTCCCCGAGCGCGTTGAAGACGTGACCCTTCACCTCTTGGCCGACCGGCACCGAGATCGGCTTGCCGCTGTCGGTGACCTCGACGCCGCGGACCAGGCCGTCGGTGGGCTGCAACGAAATGGTGCGAACCAGGCTGTCGCCGAGGTGCTGTGCGACCTCCAGCGTGAGGGTCTTCTTGAGTTCCTCGAACGTGATCTCGGCGTTGAGCGCGTTGAACAGTTCAGGCACGGATCCACGCGGGAACTCGACGTCGACCACGGGGCCGGTGATCCGTACCACGCGGCCGCTGGTCTCGGAGTTGGTGGACTTATCGGTCTTTTCTGTTGCTTCGGTAGTAGCAGCCATATCTTTTCTTCTTCCTCGTGTGCTACTTGGCGTCGGCGAGTGCGTTTGCACCGCCGACGATTTCGCTGATCTCTTGGGTGATCTGAGCCTGCCGCTCGCGGTTCGCCATCAGCGTCAGTTCTTTGATCAGGTCGTCCGCATTGTCGGTCGCCGACTTCATCGCTCGTTGGCGCGACGCGAGCTCAGATGCCGCCGATTCGAGCAGCGCGGCGTAGACGCGGGTCGTCACGTACCGCGGCAGCAACGACTCGAAAAGCGTTGTCGCGTCAGGCTCGAACGAGTACAGCGTGTGAAGTTCCTCGGTGTCTTCGACATACTCCACGACCAGCGGAGCGATGCGGTGGGCCACCGCGGCCTGCGACATCATCGACTTGAACTCCGAGTAGACGATGTGCAGTTCGTCCACGCCTTGGTCGTCCTGTGACTCCTCGTCGCCTGCGCCCTTCATGAACGTCTCAACCAGGGTCGAGGCGATCTCCGCGGCGTTTTCGTAGCTGGGTTGCTCGGAGAAGCCCGTCCACGAGTCGGTGATGTCCCAGTTGCGGAATTTGAAGTAGTTCAGCGCCTTACGGCCAACCGTGTAGACGACCGGCGTCTTGCCTTCCTCCCTCAGCAGGGAGAACAGCTCCTCGGATCGACGGAAGATGCTGGAGTTGTAGGCGCCGCACAGACCGCGGTCGGAGGACACCACGACGACGCCGGCCCGCTTGGGCTCTTCCCGTTCGACCAGCAAAGGGTGATCAAGGGCGGCTTCCGACGACAGGGTGGTGAGCATCGCCGTGATCTGGAGCGCGTAGGGCCTGGCGGCTTGCAGCCGGGTCTGCGCCTTGCCGATGCGCGATGTCGCGATCATCTCCTGGGCCTTGGTGATCTTCTTGATCGACCCCGCCGAGCGAATCCGGCCGCGTAGTTCGCGAAGTGTGGCTGCCATCGTTAGCTACTTCTTGTCCTTGCCGCTCTTGGAGTCCTTCTTGTCCTTCGGCTTCTCCTTCTTGACCTGGACCGACTCCTTTTCGAGATCTTCCTCGTCCAGAGGCTCGACGTGCTCGTCGGGCACCACCGATCCGCCGCCCGTGGCCGCGAATCCCTTCTTGAACTTGTTGATGATCTCGGTCAGCTGATTTTCGCCCTCTTCGGAAAGCTTTCCGCTGTCGCGGATACCGGCCAGAAACTTCTCTTCCGATGCCCGCATGTGGTCCAGCAACTCGGTTTCGAAGCGCCTGACGTCCTCGACCGGCACCGAGTCCAGGTGACCGCCGGTGCCCAGGAAGATCGAAACCACCTGCTCCTCAACCGGCATGGGCTGGTACTGCGGTTGCTTGAGCAGCTCGACCAGCCGCTCACCGCGCTGCAGCTGCGCCTTGGAGGTGGCGTCCAGGTCCGAAGCGAAGGCCGCGAACGATTCCAGTTCGCGGTACTGCGACAGGTCCAGACGCAGCGAGCCGGCCACCTCTTTCATGGCCTTGATCTGCGCCGCACCGCCCACGCGGGACACCGACACACCGACGTTGATGGCCGGCCGCACACCCTGGTTGAACAGGTCGGACTCCAGGAAGCACTGGCCGTCGGTGATCGAGATGACGTTGGTCGGGATGTAGGCCGAGATGTCGTTGGCCTTGGTCTCGATGATCGGCAGACCCGTCAGCGAACCGCCCCCAAGTTCGTCGGAGAGCTTCGCGCAGCGCTCCAGCAGCCGCGAGTGCAGGTAGAACACGTCACCGGGGTACGCCTCGCGGCCCGGCGGGCGGCGCAGCAGCAGTGAGATCGCGCGGTACGCCTCGGCCTGCTTGCTCAGGTCGTCGAAGACGATCAGCACGTGCTTGCCGTCGTACATCCAGTGCTGGGCGATCGCCGAACCCGTGTACGGCGCAAGCCATTTGAAGCCCGCGGAGTCCGATGCCGGCGCCGCGACGATGGTGGTGTAGTCCATCGCGCCGCCCTCTTCGAGCGCACGCCGGACCGAAGCGATCGTGGTGCCCTTCTGGCCGATGGCCACGTAGACGCAGCGGACCTGCTTCTTTTCGTCGCCGCTCTCCCAGTTCTCCCGCTGGTTGAGGATGGTGTCGACGCAGACGGCGGTCTTGCCGGTCTTGCGGTCGCCGATGATCAGCTGCCGCTGGCCGCGTCCGATCGGCGTCATCGCGTCGATGGCCTTGATGCCGGTCTGCAGCGGCTCGCTGACGCTTTGCCGCTGCACCACGGACGGCGCCTGGATCTCCAGGGCGCGTCGGATGTCGGTGTCGATGTCTCCCCGACCGTCGATGGGGTGCCCGAGCGGATTGACGACGCGCCCCAGGAATGCGTCGCCGACGGGGACGGACAGGACCTCGCCGGTGCGCTTGACCTGTTGGCCCTCTTCGATTTTCTCGAAGTCACCGAGGATCACCGCGCCGACGCTGTGCTCGTCGAGGTTCAGTGCGACGCCGAGGACCCCGCCCGGAAACTCGAGCAGTTCCTGGGTCATGACGGAGGGCAGCCCTTCGACGTGCGCGATGCCGTCCCCGGCGTCGACTACGGTACCGACCTCTTCGCGGGAGGTGTCGGAGGCGAAAGAGCCTACGTACTCCTCGACGGCGCTCTGGATGTCATCAGCGGAGATTGTCAACTCGGCCATGGCTTTTCGTCTTCCTACTTGATCTTCGTTCGCGTGTGCTTGTGCTGATTGATGGTGTCAGTCGGGCAATTGAGCCTTTGCCGCGGCAAGGCGAGAAGCGAGTGTCCCGTCAATCACTTCGTCGGCCACGGAGATAAGCAGGCCGCCCAGGAGTTCGGCATCGATCTCTAGCTGCACCGTCACCCGGTGACCGTAAATACGGCCGAGCACATCGGTGAGGCGAGACCGCTGGGCATCGCTGGGTTCGGCCGCCGCGCTGACCTGGGCGACGATTTCACCCCGGCGTGCCACCGCAACTTGTGCCAAGAACTGAACGGCCTCCTCGGCCGACCGACCTCTTAGCAGCTGGACGGTGTGCGTCAGCAGCGACACCACAATTGGGTTGACCCTGCCGCTCGCGCTGTCAAGTACGTTGCGCAGCAGCCCAACTCGGCCTTCCACCGGCACACCGTAGTCGCCCAATAGGATGGCGAGTCGCGGCTGCGCGTCAAGAATGCGGGAGAACCGGAACAACTGGTCTTCGACGTCGTCGACCTTGTCCTCACGTTCGGCGACTTCGAGCAACGCCTGCCGCGAGATGTGCTCGATGGCGTCGATCAAATCGGAGTTGGCCGACCACCGCTCCGAGACGGCCAGCCGGAGAACGTCGAGTGTGGCGTCGGAGACCTTGCCCGAGACCAGGCGCTCGATCAACCGTACCCGGGGCGTCGCGTCCTCGGCTGGCACGGTGAGATACCGGGTGACAACGATCTCGCGGTCCAGCATTTCGGCGACCGAGACGAGCTCGCCGGACACCGTGGAAAGCGCCTTGTTGTCAAGGTCTTTGGCTATGTCGCCGAACCGCTCGACCAGGCTGACCACTGCTTGCCGACTGGCCGAGCGCATCTTCGTCAACAGCGGATACTGAACCTCGGCGGGTGCCGGCGCCATCTCTTCGAGATCTTCCAGGAACCGATCGACGGTGGCCGACTGCTGCTCCGGGTCTGCGACGTAGTTACGCACCAACTCGCCCGCCTGGCGGACAGCTTCGTGACCGAGTTCCAGGCGAAGCTGGCGGCTCAGCTGGGTGCGCAGCAGGTCGACCTGGCGGCCGCCCTGTGTGGTAATGCGTTCGGACTCGACGTCGGCCTGGGACCGGAACTGTTCGGCGAGGCGGCCGGCGTCCGTCTGGGCCTCTTCGACGAGCCGTTCGGCTTCCGTCTTGGCGGATTCCACGGCATTACTGTGGGCCGTGGTCGACTCGGTCAACCGATCTGCCGCTGCCGCAGAGTCTTTCAACTGTTGGCGCACGGTCTCTTGACGAGCGGCCATCAGACGACGCACCGGCGGCACGACGTACCGCACGACCAGTAACACGATGGCCGCGAACCCGATCAACTGTCCGATGAATGTCGACATGCGCGATTACCGTCCAGGTTTCCCGGTTGCGGACGTGGCAGCGGTGGCCGGGACCACCTCGACGCCCAGGATCCGGCTGGCCAGCGTCGCCGACATGGCCGCCACGTTGGCGCGCAGATCCAGTTCCACGGAGTCTCTCTCCCGCTTCAGTTGCTCGGAGGCCATTTGCAACGTCGACATCACCTGTTGCTCGGCACGGGCGCGCGCGTCTTCGACCACCTTACGGCCTTCGGCGCGGGCATTGTCCCGCAACGACGACGCCTCAACCCGGGCCTCCGTCAAAGCCTCTTCGTAGTCGGCCTTGGCGGCGTCGAACTGCTCAGCGGCCTTCTTGTTGTCGGCAGCCGTCTTGGCAACCATGGCGTCCCGCTCGCGCAACACCCGCATGACCGGCGGCACGACGAACGTGCCGATGACGGCCAGCACGATCAGGAAGATGGCCAGAACGAAGAAGAAAGTGCCGTTCGGGACGAGGAAGTTGTTGCCTCCCTCTGCCATCACCTGGCTGGATGCCAGAACGCTCAGGCTCGCGTCACCCATCACAGCGGGTTAGGTGCCGACGGGTGTGGCGAAGACGAACAGCGCCATGAACGCCAAGTTGATGAAGTAGGCCGCCTCAACCAGACCGACGGTGATGAAGAACGGCGTGAACAGCCGGCCTTGCGCCTCGGGTTGCCGGGCGATGCCGGATACCAGCGCGTTACCGGCGATACCGTCACCGATACCGGCGCCGATCGCGCCACCGCCCATGATGAGTCCACCGCCGATGAGAGCAGCGGCAGCGACTTGGGGGTCCAGAGCCATTCTTATCCTCCTTGATAGCTGGTAGCGGTCTACCAGGCCTCTGTAATGGTGTGTGGGACAAAGCGATTCATGGTGGGCTCAGTCATGGTGTTCCTCGATCTCCATGGCTTGGCTGAAGTAGAGGATCGTCAAGATCGAGAAGATGAACGCCTGGATCGCCCCGACGAACAGGTCGAAGGCCTTCCAGATCGCGTTGGGTGCCCACATGATGTACGGCGGGAAGAGCGCGATCAGCGCGACCAGGATGCCGCCGGCGAAGATGTTGCCGAAAAGTCGGAGCGACAACGAGATCGGCTTGGCGAGCTCTTCGACGAGGTTGATCGGTGCCAGGAACGCCACGTGGCCCTTGAGCACGGCGAGCGGGTGGCCGACGATGCCGCGGCGCCAGATGCCCGCCACGTGATAGCAGACGAACACGAAGAGGGCCAGCGCCAGAACGTAGTTGATGTCCGCGGCCGCCGACTTCAGCAGTTCGGTGGTGTGCCCGGACTTATCGGTGTACTGCAGCGGGAGCACCGACAGCCAGTTGGAGATCAGGATGAACACGAAGATCGTGACAGCCAGCGGCAACACGAACGGCGCGATCCGCATCCCGACCGCGGCCTCGATCTGATCGCGCATCTGGACGGTGATGGCCTCCCAGAACAACTGCACACCGCTTGGGACCCCGGTGGAAGTGATCTTCGCCCGGAGGAAGAAGGCCAGCGCCAGGACGATCACGGCGGCGATCGCGGTCGACAGGATCGTGTCGGTGTTGACGGTCAGCCCGAGCCATTTGGCTTGGTTGTGTTCCCCAACCTCGATGGCGGCGGCCAGGAACGTCGTCTCAGTCATCGCTGCTGCCTCTTCCTTCCGTTCCTTCCGATCCCGCGATCACGCCGCCGCCTCCGTCCGAGGGATGGGCGTCCGCCCAGTCACCGGCGCGCAGCTTCTTCCACACCGGAAGCGCCGTCGATGCCACCAACAAGACCTGGAAAAGCGCCAGCCCGAACACGACACCCAGGCCGGCGGGCCGGAAAATGTAGGCGATGATCAGCCCGATGATCGTGATCATGGCCAGCCGGGTAGCAGAATTGAGCGCCATCGTGCTTTTCAGCGGGTGCTCTTTCGCGGTGATCGACGCGACCGAACGACGCACCAGAAGGGCGTTGAGCAAACCGAGCAGCAACCCGACACCGAAGAAGACCCCGACCATCACGTGACCGGTCAGACCGGTGGCGATGACTGCCACCGCAGTAACCGCAATGCTGAGGACGAACAGGCGGACCGGGCGGAACGCAACAGAGGGAAACACCAACGGCGCGTCCTGCGCTGGTGTCGTCACTGCAGCACCTCAATCCCAAGTTGGTAGAGCGGGAGTCCCCCGACCGACTGATCGGTGGCCCGCCGAGCGTATCGCACGTCACAGTGGAATCACCCAAGGGGTATCTCCCGACGTGAGTCCCCAGCCGACCCAACCGGATCTGCGTCCGATGGACCGGCGTTCTGTGCGGCTTTTTGGGGTTCTACCTGCACCGTACCATATCGGCAACACCACTACTACTAGCTGTCGTAGTCCTCGTCTTCGTACTCGTCTCGCCGGCGCATGAGGGGGATCGCCGTCGCGACGCCGGCGACCACGATCGCGCCCAGCATCACCGCGGCGGTATCGCGGGGATTGAAGAAAATCGTGCTGGCGGCGCCGAACGCGACGATGCCGACCCACAGGTAGATCAGCAACACCACCCTGCGGTGGGAATGACCGATCTGCAGCAAGCGGTGGTGCAGGTGCATCTTGTCGGGGCTGAACGCGCTGCGGCCCGCGCGGGTGCGGCGCACGATCGCCAGCAGCAAATCAAGCATCGGCACGAACATGACGGCGACCACCAGTAGGAACGGCGACAGCAGCGCGAACACGTCGCGCGCACCATAGGCGTTTTGCGAAACGGGGCCGGCGGCGGTGGTGGAGGCCGCGGCGAGCATCAAGCCGATCAGCATCGAGCCCGAATCACCCATGAAGATCTTGGCGCGGTGGAAGTTGTGCGGCAGGAAGCCCAGACAGGCCCCCGCGAGCACCACGGAGATCACGGCGGGCGGATAGAAGAGGACATCGCCGCCGTGGTCGCGTAGCAGGCCGACCGAGAACATGCAGATCGCCAGGGCGGTAATCAGTCCGAGCCCGGCGGCCAGTCCGTCGAGTCCGTCGACGAAGTTCATCGCGTTGACGATGGACACCGTGAGCGCCAGCGTGAGCAGGATCGACGAGGCCTGGTCCAGCACGATGGTGCCGACCCCGCCGATCGGGATGTAGAGGACGCTCCAGGCCACGCCCATGGTGACCAGCACACTCGCCGCGGTGATCTGGCCGGCGAACTTCGTCAGGGCGTCGAGCCCCCAACGATCGTCGATGAGGCCGATGCCCATGATCACCGCGCCGGCCACCAGCACCGCCGGCATACCCGTCGAATAGACGAACCCGCGAGTGAGCGCCGGAAGCTGGGACGCCAGGAAGACGGCCGAAAGAACGCCGAGGAACATCGCCAGCCCGCCCATGCGCGGCGTCGGGGTGACGTGTACGTCGCGTTCCCGCGGATACGCAACCGCGCCCAGCCGGGTGGCGAGCACGCGCACGGGACCGGTCGCGAAATACGTGATGATGGCGGCGGTCAGTCCAACGAGTGCAAGCTCGCGAAGCGGGACACCGGTCCCGCGGTCACCCAGGGCGAGCAAACCACTGGCGAGGTTGGTTACGTCGCTGGACACGTCGAGACCGTACTGCACCAACCTGGCAAGAGAACCGCTCGGGTTAGGCCTGGGCGGTCAGGCTTTCGGGGTCCACCCCGAGCACTTCGGCGATCCGTTCGGCGCTCACCGGGCCGGGCCGCAGGATCCGCGGGGCGAGACCGGTGAGGTCGACGATCGTGGAGGCGGCCTGCTGCTCGGCCGTCCCCGCGTCGAGATAGACGTCAACGAGGTCGCCGAGTTGACTACGGGCCTCGTCGGCATCCACCGCGGGCGGACGGCCGGACACGTTCGCGCTGGATACCGCCATGGGCCCGACTTCGCGCAACAGCTCGATGGCGACCGGGTGTAGCGGCATCCGCAGCATCACCGTGCCGCGTGCGTCGCCGAGGTCCCACTGCAGCGATGGCGCCTGCGTCACCACCAGGCTCAGCGCCCCCGGCCAGAATGCGCGAATCAGGTCGCGGGCCCCGTCCGGCATGGTGTAGACGAGACCCTCGATGGTGTGCCACGAGCCGACCAGCACGCCGACCGGCATGTCCCGGGCCCGCCCCTTCGCCGACAGCAGGGCGCCCACCGCGGCGCTGTTGAAAGCGTCGGCGCCGATGCCGTAGACGGTGTCGGTCGGCATGACGACCAATCGGCCACCCTTGAGCGCCCCTGCCGCCGAGGCGATTCCGCGCGAACGTTGGTCGGGATCGGCGCAGTCGAAGACTTCAGTCATCCGCGCCGCTCCTTTCTGCGCGCGGTGACGAATCTCGGCCGGCCGGCCAAGTCGTGGCGGGCCGTGACATCGTCGAAACGCCCCGTCTCACAAACCAACTCGACGGTCTGCGGCGACGTCGTGTCGTCATGTTCGACGGCAAAGATGCCGCCCGGGCGAAGCCAGCGTGCGGCCTGGCGGACGATGGGGCCGATCACCGCCATCCCGTCCGGGCCGCCGAACACCGCATGGTGTGGGTCGTGTTGGGCGACTTCGGGTTCCACCGCCGCGGCGTCGGGAACGTAGGGCGGATTGGCCACCACCAAGTCGACTCCGCCGTCCAGTTCGGAAAGCAGTCCAACGGCTGTGACGTCGGCCCGCAGGAGTTCGACCGGGGTGCCCGCCGCGTTGCGGCGCGCGTACTCGAGGGCCGTCCCGGAGTCATCGATGCCGATGATCCGCGCCGCGGGGTGGTGCTGGGCCAGTGCCACCGCCAATGCGCCTGAACCGGTGCACAGATCGACGATGATGGGCCGGGTGGGGAGGCGTTGTTGGGTCACCCACGCCAAGAGGGCTTCGGTTTCCGGACGCGGGATGAAGACGCCGGGGCCGACGTGCAGCATCAGGGGCCCGAACGCGGCTGCGCCGGTGAGATGCTGCAGCGGCACCCGCCGGGAGCGTGCAGCCACGACGTCGCGGTAACGACCGAGGAAATCGTCGCCGGGCGACTCGAGCAAGGCCAGCCGACCGCGCTCGGTACCCGTCAGGTGCGCGGCCAGCTCCTCGGCATCCCAACGGGCGGAGTCGATTCCCGCTTCGGCGAGCGTCGCCGCAGCGGAGTCGATCGCGCGCCGCACGACACTCATGCCTGTTGCAACCGGGACTGTCTGTCGGCGGCGCCCAACGCGTCGAACATCGCGTCCAGGTCGCCGTCGAGTACTTGATCGAGATTGTGTGCCTTGTAACCGATTCGGTGGTCGGTGATCCGGTTCTCCGGGAAGTTGTAGGTGCGAATGCGTTCGCTGCGGTCGACGGTCCGGATCTGGCTGGCGCGGTCGGCCGACGCGTCTGCCAGCGCCTGCTCTTCGGCCAATGCCTGCAGGCGGGCGGCCAGCACCTGCAACGCACGCGTCTTGTTCTGCAGCTGCGAGCGTTCGTTCTGACACGTGACCACGATGCCGGTGGGCAGGTGGGTGATTCGCACCGCGGAGTCGGTGGTGTTCACCCCCTGCCCGCCCTTGCCGGACGAGCGGTACACGTCGATGCGCAGATCCGACTCATCGATCTGCACCTCGCCCACTTCCTCGGGTTCGGGATAGACCAGTACGCCCGCCGCCGAAGTGTGTACGCGGCCTTGCGATTCCGTCACGGGAACGCGCTGCACCCGGTGCACCCCGCCCTCGAACTTCATGCGGGACCACACTCCGTCGGCCGAGTCGCCCTTGCTGGCGATGGACAGCGTCGCGTCCTTGTAGCCACCGAGGTCCGACGTCGTTTCGTCCAGCACGGTCACGTTCCAGCCGTGCCGCTCGGCATAGCGGATGTACATCCTGGCCAGATCCGCCGCGAACAGAGCCGATTCCTCGCCGCCCTCGCCGGATTTGACCTCGAGCACGATGTCGTCGGCGTCATGCGGGTCGCGCGGCGCCAGCATGTCGGTCAATTGGGTGTCCAATTCGGCGACCCGGGACTCGAGTTCGGTCACCTCATCGGCGAACGACTCGTCGTCAGCGGCCAATTCCCGCGCGGTGTCCAGATCGCCGCGCGCCGACTCCAACTTGCGATACGTGGCGACGATCGGGGCCAATCGGGCGAACCGGCGGCCGGCTTTGCGCGCCTCGGCGGGATTGCTGTGCAGGTCGGGATCCGCCAGCCGTTGCTCGAGCTCGGCGTGTTCGGCCAGCAGCACATCAATGGTCTGCACCGGCTGCGTCACGTGTCACCTCCTGCCCGTTCAGCCCCGCGTTCTCATTTGCCGTAGACGCAAACCGACGCCCGGCCTGTGCTCTCTTGCACAGTTCGGGCGTCGGCAACGCAGCTATTTGTCGGTCTTGTCCGCCGCGGCACCTTTGCGCTTGCCGTAGCGCTTCTCGAAGCGCGCCACCCGGCCGCCGCTGTCAAGAATCTTCTGCTTGCCGGTGTAGAACGGGTGGCACTGCGAGCACACCTCGACGACGATGTTGCCGCCGGGCTTGGTGCTGCGGGTCTGGAACGTGTTTCCGCACCCGCAGTGCACGGTGGTCTCCGCGTAGGCGGGATGAATGTCAGATTTCATGCTGTCCTCTTCGATCTTGTCGAGCATCGATTATGCCAGGTCAACTGCTGTTCTCCCAAAACAACGGGGTACCCGTCGGCATTCCCGCCGCATGGGTTGCGCCGAAACTTAAACCATGGCGGCGTCAGCCGGCGTGTCGGGTACGTGGCTTAAGTGTCGCGGTGACGACCCGCCGAGGAACGTGGTTCGGCTAGTCGTTGTCCATCGATCCCGGCGTGGTCTTGGAGACCTGCACCAGGAACTCGTAATTGGTCTTTGTCTTGCGCAGCTGCGACATCAGCAGGTCGATGGCCTGGTGGGAGTCCAGACCCGACAGCACGCGGCGCAGCTTGTGCACGATGCCGAACTCGTCCGGCGACAGCAGCAGCTCGTCCTTGCGGGTACCGGACGGGTTCACGTCGACCGCCGGGAAGACCCGTCGTTCGGAGATCTTGCGGTCCAGCTTGAGCTCGGCGTTACCGGTGCCCTTGAACTCCTCGAAGATGACCGTGTCACCGGTGGATCCGGTCTCGACCATCGCGGTGGCGATGATCGTCAGCGACCCGCCTTCCTCGATGTTTCGCGCTGCACCCAGGAAGCGCTTCGGCGGGTACAGCGCGGTGGAGTCGACACCACCGGACAGGATCCGGCCCGACGCGGGTGACGCGTTGTTGTACGCGCGGCCCAGGCGGGTGATCGAGTCGAGGAGCACCACGACGTCCTTGCCCTGCTCAACGAGCCGCTTAGCGCGCTCGATGGCCAGCTCGGCGACTGCCGTGTGGTCCGTGGGCGGCCGGTCGAAGGTCGAGGCGATCACCTCGCCCTTGACGGAGCGCGTCATGTCGGTGACCTCCTCGGGGCGCTCGTCGACGAGCACGACCATGAGGTGGCATTCCGGGTTGTTCTTGGTGATCGCGTTGGCGATGTCCTGCAGGATCGTCGTCTTACCGGCCTTTGGCGGCGACACGATCAGGGCGCGCTGGCCCTTACCGATCGGCATGATCAGGTCGATGACCCGGGTGGTCAGCCGGTCGGGGGTGGTTTCCAGACGAAGTCGCTGGTTGGGGTAGAGCGGCGTCAGCTTGCTGAAATCGGGCCGCTTCTTCGCGTCCTCGACCGGACCGCCATTGACGCTGTCCAAGCGGACCAGCGGGTTGAACTTCTGGCGTTGGTTGGGCTGCTCGCCGTCCTTCGGCACGCGAACCGCCCCGGTCACCGCGTCGCCGCGGCGCAGGCCGTTCTTGCGCACCATGTTCATGGACACGTAGACGTCGTGCGGACCGGCCAGGTAACCGGAGGTGCGGACGAACGCGTAATTGTCGAGCACGTCAAGGATTCCGGCGACCGGCTGCACGACGTCGTCCTCGCGGAGTTCGGTGTCGCCGCCCTCGCCGGACCGCTCACCGCGCCGCCTGCGATCGCGGAAGCGGCGACCACGCCTGCCTCCACGACCCTCGCCGTCGTCGTCCTGCTGGTTCGAGCCGCCGCGAGACTGCTGGCCGCCCGAGCCCTGCCGATCATCGCTTTGCTCGCTGCCCGAGTCCTGGCCGCGCTCTTCGCTCTGGTTGTCACGCTTGCCGCCCTGGCGGGTGCGGTCCTCGCCGGTCGCATTGGCCTCGCGGTTGCGTGAGCGCTCGCCATCCGATTCGTCGCCGGTGCGGGCTGATCCCGGCTCGCGGGAGGCGCTGCGCCGTTCGCGGCGGGGCGCCTCAGTTGTCGAACCGTCCTGGTGGTCCTCGCCGGCCGGTGCTTCAGCACTGGCGGCGTCGGACTTTGCGCCGTCCTCGGGGGTGGCAGGGGCGGACGTCCCGTTGGACTGTCCCCTGATTTCCTTTATGGCGGCGATGAGTTCGTTCTTGCGCATGCCCGACGTCCCCTTGACGCCGACCTCGTTAGCCAGCGCGCGCAATTCGGGAAGCACCATGGTCGACAGGGAGCCAACCGTGGCTTTGGTTTTGACATCGGGTGTGTCTGGGGTCACAGCGCTCGGCACCTCGTTGCTGTCGGTGCTCGCGTCAGCCGTGAACAGGTCCGTATCGGTCACGGAGTTCCTTTCTTCCCCCGCTGATCACGTCATCCGGGGGGTTCGTTGCATTCAGCCAAATCGCCGAGTGCGCCCAAATATCGACTCTGCAACGGTGATCGCCTAAATCGGCGGAGTAAGCGGCGAACCTCGTCCACGAGAAGAATTGGTGTTGTCCTAGCGGCAAGGCAGTATGGATGCAGATGCAGATGCTGCGATTGCTGGACGGGTCCGAGGATAGCCCGCATCCTGCCTGGAAGCAAGCAAACCCTCCGGCCACGCTAAAGATCAACCGGGGACTGTGACTCCCGGGCTCCAGCGAACTCCGTCGCCGGCGGTCATCTCAGAAAGGGCAAATCCGTTCGCGGCCCCGTACTCCACCACTTCCGTGGGCAACTCCGGCGCTGTGCTCAGCGCAATCAATGCCGGACCGGCCCCCGAAAGTGTCGCTGCCACGTTATGACGCCGCAACAGTCGCAAATATTCCGCAGACGCGGGCATCGCGGGAGCCCGCTGCGGTTGGTGGAGCACATCCTCGGTGGCCGGCATGAGCATGTCCGGGCGTTCGCTCAGCGCTACCACCAGCAAGGCGGCGCGGCTGACGTTGAACCGGGCATCCTCGTGGCTCACCTGGGCGGGCAGTAGCACCCGGGTCTCCGCGGTCAACGAGCGCTCTTGGGGTATCGCGCAGTACAGACGGATGTCGGGGTGCAGGCGCACGGACACCGCCGAATACCGGGGACGGTCACCCGAGCGGTCGATCCAGGAAACCACCGCACCACCCAGCACGGCCGCCGCGGCGTTGTCGGGATGCCCCTCGAACTCCGAGGACAGCTGGATCAGCTGAGCATGGCTCAGCAGTTTCGAATCCGTCTGCGCCACAAGGCCGTTGGCCGCAGCCAGGCCGCCGACCACGGCCGCCGCGGACGAGCCCAGGCCGCGGGAGTGCGGAATGGCATTGCGGCAGCGGACCACCAGGCCCGGGGCGCGAACGCCCACGGCCCGCAGCCCGCATTCCACGGCGCGCACCACCAGGTGTTCGGGACCCCGCGGCACCTGCTCGGCGCCCTCCCCTTCGACCAGCACGGCCAGGCCGGAATCCGTTGTCTCCACGACGATCTCGTCGCAGAGGCTCAACGCCAGACCGATGCTGTCGAAACCGGGACCAAGGTTGGCACTGGACGCCGACACCACGGCGCTCGCCACCAGCCCGGCGGGCAGCATCTGACTCACCGACAGGCTCTCATTCAGGAGAGCCCCAGCTTCTCCACGACGAGCACCGGATCAACGGGCAACGGGGAGACGGTCGGCATGTCCCTCAGCGCAGTGTCGGGATCCTTGAGGCCATTGCCGGTCACCGTGCACACCACGGTCGACCCGCGCGCGACCCAGCCGTCGTCAACGGCCTTGAGCAGACCCGCGATGCTGGCCGCCGAGGCGGGCTCGACGAAGACGCCTTCACTTTCGGCCACCAGGTGATACGCCGCGAGAATCTCCTCGTCGGTGGCGGCCAGGAAACGCCCGTTGGACTGCTGCTGCGCGTTGACCGCGGCCGCCCACGAGGCGGGCGCGCCGATGCGTATCGCGGTCGCGATCGTCTCGGGGTTGCTGACCGGGGCGCCGTGCACCAGTGGTGCGGCGCCGGCCGCCTGGGTGCCCAGCATCCGGGGCAGCTTGTTGATCACGCCGTCCTGGTGGTACTCGGTGTAGCCCTTCCAGTACGCGGTGATGTTGCCCGCGTTGCCCACCGGGAGAGCGTGCACGTCCGGCGCGGCGCCCAACGCGTCGACGATCTCGAATGCCGCCGTCTTCTGGCCCTCGATGCGGACCGGGTTGACCGAATTGACCAACGCGATCGTCGGGAAGTCGGCGGCCATTTTGCGGGCCAGTTCCAGGCAGTCGTCGAAGTTGCCGTCGATCTGGATGATCTTGGCGCCGTGCATGACCGCCTGCGCCAGCTTGCCCATCGCGATCTTGCCCTGCGGGATGAGCACCGCGCAGGTGATGCCGGCACGAGCGGCGTATGCCGCCGCCGACGCCGAGGTATTGCCGGTCGAGGCGCACAACACGGCCTGCTGGCCCCGCGCCAGTGCGTCGGTGACCGCCATGGTCATGCCCCGGTCCTTGAACGAGCCGGTCGGGTTCAGGCCCTCGACCTTGAGGTGGACCGTGCAGCCGGTCTTTTCCGAGAGACGCGTGGCCGCGATCAGCGGCGTGCCGCCCTCGAGCAGGGTGACGGGGGTCCAGTCGTCGCCCACCGGCAGCCGGTCGCGGTACGCCGCGATCAATCCGGGCCACGGTTGGTGCACGGCGGTATGCGGGACGCTCATGAACCGGTCTCTTCCAATCGCAGCACACTGGTGACGCCCTGCACGACGTCCAAATCCGTCAGCGCATCGACGGTTTCGGAAAGTGCGGCGTCGGTGGCGCTGTGTGTGACAACCACGACACGGGCTCCCACCCGCCGCCCGCCCTCGTCGGACACGCCCTCCTGCCGGACCTCGGCGATGCTCACCTCGCGCTTGGCGAATTCGGCCGCCACCGTGGACAACACGCCCGGCTTGTCGGCGACGTTCATGCTGACGTAGTAGCGGGTGTTGATGAAACCCATTGGGGCGATGGGAAGCTGGGCGTACTTGGATTCCTTCGGCCCGCGGCTGCCCAGTACCCGGTTGCGGGCGGCCATCACCAAGTCACCGGTGACGGCAGATGCGGTGGGTGCGCCACCGGCGCCCTGACCGTAGAACATCAGCCGGCCGGCCGCCTTGGCCTCGACCACCACGGCGTTGAACGCCCCGTTGACGGTGGCCAACGGGTGCGACAGCGGCACCAGCGCCGGATAGACGCGGGCCGAGACCCGTTCCTGTCCATCGTCGCCCGGGATGCGCTCGCAGATGGACAGCAGCTTGATGGTGCAGCCCAAAGAGCGCGCGGAGGCGAAGTCGGCCGGGGTGATTTTGGTGATGCCCTCGCGATAGACGTCGTCGGCGGTGACCCGGGTGTGAAAGGCGATCGATGCCAGAATCGCGGCCTTGGCCGCGGCGTCGTAGCCTTCGACGTCGGCCGTGGGATCGGCCTCGGCGTAGCCCAGCGCGCTCGCCTCGGCCAGGGCGGTTTGGTAGTCGGCGCCGGTGCTGTCCATCGCGGACAGGATGTAGTTGGTGGTGCCGTTGACGATGCCGGCGACCCGCAGCACGGTGTCGCCCGCCAGCGACTGGGTGAGCGGGCGGATGACCGGGATCGCACCCGCGACCGCCGCCTCGAAATACAGGTCGACGTGGGCGTTTTCGGCGGCCTGCGCCAGTTCCCCGGTGGAGGTGGCCAACAGCGCCTTGTTCGCCGTGACGACGGATTTGCCGTGCTCGAGTGCGCGCAGGATGGCCTTGCGGGCCGGTTCCACCGGCCCCATCAGCTCCAAGACGATGTCGACGTCTTCGCGGGAGACGAGTTCCTCGATGTTGTCGGTGAGCAACTCGATCGGAACACCGCGGTCGGCGGCGACCCGCCGCACTCCGACGCCGCGCAACACCAAGGGCGCGCCGACCCGAGCCGCGAGGTCGTCGGCGCTGTCCTCGATGATTCGGACAACTTCGCTTCCGACGTTGCCGAACCCGAGTACCGCTACGCCGACGGGCTTTTCGTCACCGGGCACAGTTCACCTCACTTCCAGACTCAGTAGATCGTCAACCGTCTCGCGGCGCAGGATCAGCCGGGACCGCCCCGCGCGCACCGCCACCACCGCCGGCCGGCAGATCATGTTGTAGCGGCTCGACAGCGAATAGCAGTAGGCGCCGGTCGCCGCGACCCCGAGCAGGTCACCGGGCCGAAGGTCGTCGGGCACCCACGCGTCACGCACCACGATGTCACCGGTTTCGCAGTGCTTTCCGACGATCCGGGCCAGGGTCGCCGGCGCGTCGCTGGCCCGCGAGACGAGCCGGGCGTCGTACTGCGCGTCATAGAGCGCGGTGCGGATGTTGTCGCTCATCCCGCCGTCGACGCTGACGTAACGGCGTTGGGCTGTGCTGCTCACGTCGACGTCCTTGACGGTGCCCACCTCGTACAGCGTGATGGTGCCCGGCCCGGCGATGGCACGCCCGGGCTCCACCACCAGCCTCGGGGTGGGCAGGCCGACGGCCGCCGACTCGTTGCCGACGATGGCAGTCAGCTTGGCCGCCAGTTCGGCCACCGGGGGCGGGTCGTCAGTTCCCAGGTATGAAATCCCCAGCCCCCCACCGAGATCCACGGTCGAGATCTGCACCGTCTTGTCGACGCCGAATTCATTGACGATCTGGTGCAGCAGCCCGATGACGCGATGCGCGGCGACTTCGAAGCCGTCCACGTCAAAGATCTGGGAGCCGATGTGGCTGTGCAGGCCCACCAGTCGCAGGTGATCGGTGGCGAACACCCTGCGCACCGCGGCCATCGCCGCGCCGCTGGCCACCGACAGCCCGAACTTCTGGTCTTCGTGTGCCGTGGAGATGAACTCGTGCGTGTGCGCCTCGACCCCGACGGTGAGCCGGACGTAGACGTCCTGGACGACGCCGGCGTCGGCCGCGATGGCGTCGAGGCGTTCGATTTCGGTCATCGAGTCCAGGACGATGTGCCCGACACCGACTTTGACAGCCGCGGTCAGCTCCGCGACGGATTTGTTGTTGCCGTGGAAGGTGATCCGCTCCGGCGGGAAGTCGGCGTGCAGCGCGACCGCGAGCTCGCCGCCGGTGGAGACGTCGAGCGAGAGACCTTCCTCATCAACCCAGCGAGCAATCTCGCTGCACAAGAAGGCCTTCGCCGCGTAGCACACGTTGTGGCCACCGCCGAAGGCCGTCGCCAGCTCGCGGCACCGGGAACGGAAGTCGTCCTCGTCGACGACGAACAGCGGGGTGCCGTACTCCTGGGCGAGCTGGGTCACCGGGATTCCAGCGAGGCTGGCCGCACCCGTGTCGTCACGAACGATGTTGCGCGGCCACACGTTCGGCGCGAGCCGCAGCAGCTCGTCGGGGGATTGCGGTCGCGGCGGGCTATTCAGGGGCCGAGTCTCTTCGGCGTGCCGCGGACCGGCGGGGTGTACGTTCACATTCGCTCCGGAGCGGCGACACCGAGGATCGTCAGCCCGTTGGCGATGACCTGGCGGGCGGCCTCGCACAGCGCCAGGCGCGCGGTGTGCAGGTGGGTGGGCTGTTCGTCGCCCTGGGGCAGGACCCGGCACGAGTCGTAGAACCGGTGGTAATCGCCGGCCAGGTCTTCCAGGTAACGGCACACCCGATGCGGTTCCCGCAGGGACGCAGCAGTTTTCAGCACGCGGGGGAATTCCCCGATGCTGCGCAGCAGCGTCCCCTCCTTGTCGTGGCTGAGCAGCTCGAGATGGCCGGTGTCGGGGATCAGGCCCAGCTCGGCGGCGTTGCGGGCCAGCGCCGACAGCCGCGCATGCGCGTATTGCACGTAGTAGACCGGGTTTTCGTTCGACGCCGACGACCACAGCGCCAGGTCGATGTCGATCGGGGTGTCGACCGAGGAGCGGATCAGGCTGTAGCGCGCCGCGTCGACGCCGATCGCCTCGACCAGGTCGTCGAGCGTGATGACGGTTCCGGCCCGCTTGCTCATCCGGACCGGCGCGCCGTCGCGGACCAGATTGACCATCTGTCCGATGAGGACCTCGACGGTCGCCGGGTCGTCACCGAACGCGGCGGCGACGGCCTTGAGCCGGGCGATGTATCCGTGGTGGTCGGCGCCGAGCATGTAGATGCACAAGTCGAAGCCGCGCTGCCGCTTGTCCAGGTAGTAGGCGATGTCACCGGCGATGTAGGCGGGCTTGCCGTCGCTCTTGATCACGACGCGGTCCTTGTCGTCACCAAAAGCGCTGGTGCGCAACCAGGTTGCGCCGTCCTTCTCGTAGATGTTGCCCGTCTCGCGCAACCGGGCGATGGCCTGGTCGACCCGGCCGCTGGTGTGCATCGAGTCTTCGTGGGTGTAGACGTCGAAGTCGGTCCCGAACTCGTGCAACGACTCTTTGATGTGGGTGAACATCAGGTCGACGCCGATGGCGCGGAACGTCTCGCGCATGTCGGCATCGGGCAGGCTCAGCGCGTCGGGCGCCTTCTGCAGCACCTGCGCTGCGATGTCGTTGATGTAGGCGCCGGCGTAGCCGTCCTCGGGCGTTGGTTCGCCCTTGGCGGCGGCGATCAGCGAGCTGGCGAACCGGTCGATCTGGGCGCCGTGGTCGTTGAAGTAGTACTCGCGCAGGACGTCGGCGCCCTGCGTGGCAAGCAGCCTGCCCAGCGCGTCGCCGACGGCGGCCCAGCGGGTGCCGCCGATGTGGATGGGTCCGGTGGGGTTGGCCGAGACGAATTCGAGGTTGATCTTGTGGCCGGCCAGCGCGTCGGAGTGACCGAAGGTGTCGCCGGCGCCGATGACGGCGTTGACGATCTTGGCCTGCGCCGAGGCCTCGAGGCGCAGGTTGATGAAGCCGGGACCGGCCACCTCCGCCGAGGCGACACCGTCGGCCTCGGAAAGCGCCTGGGCCAGCCATCCGGCCAGTTCACGCGGGTTGGCGCCGACCTTCTTGCCCAGC
Organism: Mycobacterium sp. 852002-30065_SCH5024008; assembly: GCF_001665645.1. Classification (NCBI taxonomy): domain Bacteria; kingdom Bacillati; phylum Actinomycetota; class Actinomycetes; order Mycobacteriales; family Mycobacteriaceae; genus Mycobacterium; species Mycobacterium sp. 852002-30065_SCH5024008. The sequence continues at coordinate 31,080 of NZ_LZSZ01000050.1, forward strand.
TGCAGCGCCAGGTTGCTGGCGTAGTCGCCGTGCTCGGGATTGCGGGGCCGCTCCACGGTAACCGTCGCCGGCAACGCGGCAGCATCCAGCCCACGCTCGACCAGCACCGCGGAGGCGGTGCTCTTGAGCAGCTCAGCGAGGTCAGCGGGGGTCACGAGCGTCCATCCTATTGGCTGAGGTGCCCGCGCCTCGAATCCATTGCGGTGACCAAGCGGCCACCGACATGCGCTAGTCTGGCGGGGCCCAATGGCGCAACACCGAAGTCGTAGCGCCCCCGTAGCTCAGGGGATAGAGCGTCTGCCTCCGGAGCAGAAGGCCGCAGGTTCGAATCCTGCCGGGGGCACCAGCCTGTTATTGCAGGTCAGAGGTGGTTTCCGAACCACCTAGCAGTGCCGTTCGTGCGATCGTCGTGCGGGTTTTCTATTTGTCAGGGCCGTCACATCGCGTCGCCTTGACCCTCTCCCTGGGGGAGACCCGACCGTGGTGACATGACAGCCGACAGCTCAATCCCACGACACCAGTTGCCCGCGGCGATCACCACCTACCTCACGGCGCATCGGCACCGCGAGGCGGCCACGGCGATGACGACCTTCACCACCGATGCCGCCGTCACCGACGAAGGCCGCACCTACCGCGGCCACGACGAAATCGCCGACTGGCTGCGCAACGCCGCCAGCGGATACACCTACTCAATGGAATTCGTCGGCGCCACCCGATCCGACGACAGCCACGTCGACGTCGTCCAGCACCTCGAAGGCGACTTCCCCGGCGGCGTGGCCGATCTGCACTACCGGTTCACACTCGACGATGGACTCATCAGCGGACTGGTGATCGAGCCATGACGAAGACGTGGTTCATCACCGGTGGCACCCCGGGCGGGTTCGGTATGGCGTTCGCCGACGCCGCACTCGAGATCGGCGACCGGGTCGTCCTCACCGCCCGCCGGCCGACCGAGCTGTCCGACTGGGCACAGCAGCACGGCGACCGTGTACTGGTGCTGCCGTTAGACGTCACCGACTCGAAGCAGGTGCGCGAGGCGGTGCGCGCGGCGGAGAAGAATTTCGGCGGCATCGATGTCCTGGTCAACAACGCCGGCCGCGGCTGGTATGGTTCGATCGAGGGCATGGCCGATACCGCGGTCCGAAAGATGTTCGAGCTCAACGTCTTCGCGGTGCTGTCCGTGATCCGCGCCGCACTGCCCGGTATGCGTGCCCGGGGCAGCGGGTGGATCATCAACATGTCCTCGGTCGCCGGACTGAGCGGCGTCACCGGCTTCGGTCATTACAGCGCAACGAAATCGGCGGTCGAGGCCATCACCGAGGTCCTCCGCAAGGAGGTGGAGCCCCTCGGCATTCGTGTCATGGCGGTCGAACCCGGAGCGTTCCGCACCCGCGCCTACACCGGCTTCGCCGACGAACCGATCGAAGAGTCCGTTTCCGAATACCGGCCGCTGCTCGAGCAGGTCCGCGCCGCGATGGTCGAGCAGGACGGCGCCCAGCCAGGCGATCCGCGACGCGGAGTGCGTGCGGTGATCGCGGCCATGGCCCAAAACCCGCCGCCTCGGCGGCTCATCCTCGGCAGCGGCGGCTACGGCACCGTCGTCACCGCACTCGAGGATGCTCTCGAAGATATCCGCGCACAGGAAAAGCTCTCTCGCGAAACGGATTTCCCGCCGGGGGCCTAGAACTCAGGCCGTCGAGTCGAGGTCCGGGTCGGCATCTGGCGCGACCCGGAACACCGGCCAACCGATCTCAGTTCGCCATTGGGTGGGTTCGGTCGTGTCGCGGGGACCCACGACGTAGGTTTCGTGGATCGGCCCGTCGACGGTGAGCGCGTTCTCCACCACCCAGGCCCCGAGACGGCCGTAGGTGACGTCGAGATCGTCATGCGGGCCTTGATGCACGGTGACGGCGAGATCGGCGGGCGGAAGCTCGACGACCTCGATACGGCCCGACGCCCGCGGAGAGCGCACTGGCCGGAAGACGGTCATCGACCCGGCGGCCTCGGTGAACAGTTCGTTGGCGTACCGGCCGCCGGGCGGTCCCGTGCGCTCGGCTTCGGGAAAAGCCGCATCCAGCTCGGCCATCGCCGCGTCGTACCACCCGAGCGAATCGTCGAGCTGGACAACGCCGGTGATCGCGGCGACCCTGCGGGCGGGAACCGACCGCAGTTCGACGTCGGCCGGCTCGGGGTTCAGCAGCCGGCGCAGGGACACCACTGCGGCACGGGTCCGCTCCAACTCGGCCTCGAGCCGCCGCACATGACCGGCGATCACCTCGGCCCGCCGCTGTGCATCCTCGGTGTCGAGGATGGACCGCACTTCGGCGAGCGGCACGTCGAGCTGGCGAAGCCGGTGGATCACCTGGGCGGTCGGGATCTGCTCGACGGAGTAGTAGCGGTATCCGGTGAAGGGATCGACGGAGGCGGGCTCGAGCAGCTTGGCCTCGTGGTAGCGGCGCAGTGTTCGCACGCTCAGATGCGTCACCGTGGCGAACTCTCCGATGGTCAAACCCGACCGCATGCGGCCAGTCTGCCTTCCCGCCGTCTATCCTGCGCCCATGGGTAGCTCGCGAGTTTCCGGCGGCGTGGTGCACAAGCTGCCGACCGACCTGCGTAAGGCATTGCTCGCCAACGACACCGCACTCGCCGCGTGGAACGACATCACGCCGTTGGCGCGCAACGAGTTCATCTGCTGGGTCGAGGACGCCAAACAGGAAACGACCCGCGAACGGCGGATCCGCCGGACACAGGAGGAACTCGAAGAGGGCAAGCGCCGGCCGTGCTGTTGGCCCGGTTGTAAGCACCGCGAGCGAAACGGCAAATGATCACTTCTCGTAGGCGGGAGCCGCGTGCAGATCGGGTGCGGCGGCGGCCAACAACGCCGCACGGTCACCTGTCAGCGGAGGATAGATCCACTCACCGTTGATGATCCGCTTCGTCGCCTTGGCCGCGGCGCCAGTGCTGACGACGTGGCGATCCCAGCCCTCGGTGTACACCGCACCGGCCGGCCCGAGGTCGAGCACCGTGACGTACCACGGAATGCGCAGCGTCCTCATCGGCAGGCCCAGCAGATCACCGATCACGTTGTAGCCCGCGTACCGACCCATCGGACGGCCGTGCTGGCACGACATCAAACGTCCCTACCACTACGCATACGATGAACCCTTCACACAGACTATGACTCCGAGGCTGAGGGACTTCTACGCAAGGGGTTTGAATCCCATTCCAGCGCCCCGAAACACTAACGCGCACATGGCGGAAGACCAGGCGGCGATGCTGAAGCAATTGCAGGCTGACGACAAGAATTATCGAGATGTGTTGTCCCAAACGGCTTCCGGCTGTCGGCGTTTCTGCGTCATCATTCGTCGTCGCAACCGTCTCCATAGCCAAGGTGTCGGACCATTCGGTTCTATCGGCTGCCGTGACAGCCATAGGTCGATTCGTGCATTGGCTGATAACACCATGAACCCACCAGGGCGCGGCGCTCACTGCCACTTCGGCAGTATGTGATCGTAGGCGGTGCAGCCGGGGTCAGCGAGCCGGGATCGGTCTCATACTTGCACTCAATCGTCGCGGTCGCGGTTACTAGCGAAACACATGACCGTGCAGCGTGGCTGTTTCGCCACTGCGGTCGGTATGTCTCAAATGTCAGGTAGCGCAATCTGTTTCCCGCACAACTCGGATTGTCGGGGTCTCCTGGATCGACCCCACTCAGTTGTGCGGGGCGCGCTGTCGGTGCAGCACGTTGGCGATGAAGTAGGTCCCATAGACAGCGGTCGCCGCGTGGGCGGCTTGACGGGTACGCGGTTTGAGGATGGCCAGGCCCAGTGCTGTTTCGATGGTTCCGTTGATGATGATGTGGCGACGGATATTGCCGTTGAACGCGAGACGGTTGATCCTTCGAACGCGCGCGGGAAAAGTAGGTGTGCAGGACCCGGGACGCCAAAAGCTACTCCCAGGAGCGTGGCGTGCGACTTCGATGGTCGGTCCATCACGCGTTCGCCTGGTGCAGGGTTACAGGTAGGTGGGTCGGGCCCCGCAGGCTGCTGTTGGTGGACCACGTGGTGGATGCCGCGGTGGAGATTCGTGAGACGCGGTTGATGAGTTCCTGGAGGACGGCGTGAGCTTCCATTCGCGCCAGGGGGGCGCCCAGACATAGGTGGGGGCCGTAGCCGAAGGCGACGTGTGTTCGCGGGTCGCGATCGGCACGGAAGGTGTTGGGTTCGTCGAAGGCCAGCGGATCACGGTTGGCTGCCCCCAACGAGATGAGCAGCCGAGAACCTGTCGGGATCGTGACTTCTCCAACTTGGTGCGGGGCGCGCGTGTACCGGTATATGTGCTGGACCGGGCTCGTGTAGCGAAGGTGCTCCTCGACGGCCTTCGGGATGAGTTCGGGGTTGGCGCGGATCATGTCGTATTGATCGGGGAATCGGGCATAGGTGTCGATCATTCCGCCGAGCAGGTTGGTGGTGGTTTCATTGCCGGCGACCAGCAACGTGATGGCGATGTAGAACAGCTCGTCGTCAGTCAGGCCGCCGTCGGTCTGGTGCTCCAGTAGTCGCCCGAAAACGGTGTTGGAGCCCCTGAGATCTCCGGCCGCCAGGTGCGCCTTGAAGTAACGGCGCAACGCCACCGCGGCGCGCATCGCCCGCGCCCCGTTGATAACGCCGTTCGGCGTCGGCGTGACATTGAGGAAATGACAACATTCCTCTGTCCAGCGGCGAAATTCGGGAGTGTCGTCATCGGGAACTCCGAGCATCGCGGCGATCACCCGCACGGGCAGCGGCACGGCCAGGCGCGTCACGGCGTCATCGCCGGGATTGTTGATCATGTCGTCGACGTGTTCACCGGCGAGTCTGTCGATGGTCGCGCGCCAGCTGTCGAGCGCGCCTTTGGTGAAGGCTGGCTGGACCTGTTTGCGTAATCGGCTGTGCTCGTCGCCGTCGGTGATCACCACGAGACTGGCGACCATCCGCACCCGCGTGACGCCCTGGCTGCTGGTGACTTGGTCGGTCGCGCGCAGGGCTGCTCGAACGTCGTCGAGGCGGTGCAGGATCCACGTGGCCCGCCGAGGGTTGTAGTGCACCCGTCCGCCTTGGTGCAGTGCGTCGTAGGCCGCGTGAGGCTGCGCCGCGGTGGCTGGGTCCAGCGGGTCGTAGTCGGTGTTGGTCGCGCCGGTCCATCCGCTGTACCCGCGTCGGCGCACCTGTACCGCCGCTGCGATGTTCAGTCGGCCCGCCGCAATCAGCGGAGTCAGCAACGAGGCTGTACCGCGAGCGGTCTGCGCGATGGTCATGAGGCACACCCTTCTCGAGACGGCAACTATGAGAGTCGGCAGTACTTTCGAAGCCGTCAACGACTCGCGCCGAAGTTGAAAGCTCCGGCAGGCGTTCACGGTGACCACCCGCCGAATCAACTGGTCCCGACCTGCGCATTGCGGTGAGACAAATGGGAAAGAGCGTCTCACGGTGATAGAACTGATTTTTCTCCAACCCATAAGCCAGGAGGCGAGGCGAGATGACGCCGAAGGATTGGGTGCTGGGTGTGGATCGCAGCGCCGAGGCGCTTGATCGGATTCTTGCCGCGGCCTCCGACATAGTGTCCCGCGAGGGCTTCGATGCGTTCAGCATCGACGCTCTGGCGGCCAAGCTGCATTGCTCGCCCGCAACGATCTATCGCCGCGCGGGTGGGAAAGCGGCGATCATCGAACGCCTCATATCCATGTTTGCCGATCGCATCATCCACTTGATACATCGCGAGATAGACGGGCTGGAGGGATCGGAGCGCATCGCCACCGCCATTCTCGTCGGGCTGGATTACATGCGGGCGGAACCGCTCGGAAAGCTGATCATGGGAGTGACTCGACCGGATCAAGACAGCGGGGCAGTGACGGCTTCGCCGCTTGTCGCCAAGATCACCGAAGAAATGATCGGACATCACGATCCTCTTGCAGCGCAATGGGTCATCCGAGCCACCTTCTCCCTGTGGTATTGGCCGGTCAAGGACAAGCGGACGGAATACGAACTAGTGACGCGATTTGTAGCCCCATCGGTGACGCACGCTATCCGTGTAAAGGATGCGAGCTAGCGCGCAGGTCAGGGCGAATCTCGTCCGCCAGCTTGGCTATTTCCTCTGGCGTGAGCACGGTCGCCTGACGCTGCGGCGCGGTCCGCATCGCCCCGCGTATCTGCGCCGGGTTGCTCGCGATCAGGCCATCGGCCAACGCGGTGCAGCACGGTCCCGCACGAGTGACGAGCGTCGTGCAGCCGGATCGGTCGCACACCGGCCGCATTGGCTGGAGTCGCCATTAGGCGCGCTGAAACGTTCAACCGCGCATAAACCGGACTCAGATGGTGCATTTCAGCCCGACGTGGGCGGCGTGGTACCCGAGCCGGCGATAGAACGCCCGAGCCCTTTCGCGAGCCTCGTCTGTGGTCACCTGCGCCAGCTGTGCCCCGTGTGCTCGGCCGTAGTTGTGTGCCCACTCGACGAGTGCAGTACCAAGCCCCTGTGCGCGTTCGGCTTTGGCGACCCGTAATCCCTCGATCTGCAGCCGGGTGGCGCCGCCGCGGGAAAGGCCGGGAATGATCGTCAATTGCACGGTCGCGACGACCATATCGGAACCGTTCAGGACGACTCCGAGATAGTTGGATCGGTTGCGAACGACGATGTCGTAGGCCGCCTCGTAGCGTTCGAGTTCGGCGTCTTCGCGATCCTGACCGAATTCGTCGTCGGAGAGCAGCTGGGCGATCACCCCCACGTGTTCGCGCGTCGCGTGCTGCACACGATATGTGCGGCCCGCTACCCGCAGCAGTCCTCGAACCGAGGACTGCGCCAGTGCCTGTAGGCGCGCCACCAACAGGTCCAGCCACGCCCCCACGTTGGTTCGTGCCTCCGCGGTATCCGGGTAGCGGCATCGCAGATGTAGCCCGGACTCGTCCTGGATGAACCAGAGCATGACGCCGTCGGTGTCAACGCTCGCGCTCACATACTGGGCGTCGAGTCCGACCGAGTCGATGCGCACCGGAAGTCTGCTTTGGTCCAGCCAGGAAATCGCGAACATGCCGGGCGCGATGGGCATTTCACCCCACGGAGCCAGTACGTCGGCTAGTGGCCAGGAACCAAGCTGCACGGCTTCTTTGACGGCGGCGGCCGCGGCGTGCGGCTCGGCAACCGCCGACTCCAGGACCGAATTGGTGATGAACCAGCCCACCGAGTCGTGCCATTTGTCTTCAAATCGGCTGTGCACGGGGAAGACCGCGCGCAGCGGCGCCCCGGCCAACTCGCGGGTCACCGCAGTCATGGCGACCACAGCGAGTGCCAGCGTCGAGACACCGTCGTTGCGTGCCTGCGCGGCGAACGCGGCGCCGTCATCGACGTCGAACACATCACGCACTTCAACGCGTTCCGGATGCGGCCCGGACTCACCCAACGGCAGCGGAAACCGCGGCATCACCCCACCGCTGTCGCTGACGATTTGTGCCCATCGCGCGCGCACGCTTTCCGGTGCCGCGGGACGGTCCAGCAGTGCTTGGGTGTGCACGACAAATGCCGGCGGCGGCTGCAGCGACGACGTACGTCCGATCCGGGCGTCGGCGAGCCTCGTCAACAGGTCCCGGGCAATCACCAACATCGACCACATGTCCACGTGGGCGTGGTCGGCAGCGAGCACCACCGTCAATCCGGCGGCGGTCTCCAACACACACAACCGATGTGAGGGCCGCTGATAGGGCGAGCACGTCGCATTGAGAACTACTCGCAGTGCGTCGTTGACCGCCTGGCCCGGAGCGATCTCGTGCTCAACCCATTCACCCGGGTGAATATCGATCTCATGCAGCTGCGGATCGCCGTCCGCCCCGCGTGTGAATGCCGTTCGTAGAGTCCCGTGGCGGGCGATCACCGCCAGCCACGCATCGGCCAACGATTGGCGGCTGACCCCCGCCGGCAACCGAATGGACAGAGCCATCCAGGAACCGGGTCGTGCGCCCGCCCCGACGTGTATGCGCTGGTCAAACGACACCGGGAGCTGCCGGCCGAGGTCAGACACCGACACGTCGTAGCCCCAGAGTCGTCCAAAGGGTAGCCGCAGGTGCGACACGTTGGTCAGCCGCATGGCGGTACCCTAACGCCCCGGTTAGCCTGAATGCTCGGTTGCGCGGTCGGCTCCGGGGCGAGTCGTCCGGTCGTGAGAAGAGCTGCGTGATGTCCACTTTCGTGGTTCCTGGAGCAGAGCTTGCGGTTGAACTGAGCGACGAAGGTGGTCATCCGGTAGCTCAACTGCACGGACTTACCTCCAGCCGCGCGCGTGACCGGGTGCTCAATCTCGACCTCGGCAGGGGCCTCAGCGGGACCCGACTGCTGCGGTACGACGCACGCGGCCACGGCAAGTCGACTGGGCGCAAGGTCCCTGAGGATTACCGATGGGAAAGCCTTGCCCAGGATCTTCTGCAGCTGCTCGACAAATGGTTTCCCGGCGAACGGGTGCACGGAGTCGGCCCGTCCATGGGTGCCGGCACGCTGCTGCACGCGGCTGCCCGCGAGCCGGACCGCTTCTCCGGCCTCACGCTCATGGTGCCGGCCACCGCGTGGGAAACCCGGCCCGCGCAGGCGGCGATCTACCGGGTTGCGGCCGAATTTATCGAAACCGAGGGAGTCGGGGCATTCATCGCTTCGGCGCGTGGGGCGACTCCGCCGCCAGCTACGGTCGGCGCGCCCGAAACAGTTCCCGATGTGGCCGACGCGCTGCTGCCGTCACTGTTTCGAGGCGCGGCTCTCAGCGACCTGCCCGCTCCCGAAGCGGTCGCACGAATCGATGTGCCGACGACGATTCTGGCCTGGGTCGGCGACCCGGCGCATCCGATGTCGACAGCGGAATCGCTTGCCGCACTGATGCCGCGGTCAACGCTCACCGTGGCGCACATCCCGGCCGATGTCGAGACCTGGCCCCAGATCCTGAGCCAAGACGTCGCCCGCAGAGGCTGACTTGTACGCGGACGCCACGTCGGCTCGTGCCTGGGCCGCGTCGGCGTCTTGCATGGTGTAGGCAATCAGCGGCCTCCGTCCGTACACCGTACGCCGGCCCGAATCAATCGAGAGATCCCAGATGAATCCCGCTGCGATTGAGCGCACTGCGCAACCACCACGTTGGCCCAACGCGGCGGCGACGCCTTCGGGTAATCAGATTGGAACCGGTTGTCGCACAACGGATTTCATTTCGGCCGAGCTGAGGCGTCCGACAACGATCCGACACGCACACCCGCATTATGCCTCTGAACTGCGAATATGTGGCTCAATTCCGCAGTTATTGTTCCTGCCGGGGGGCACAAACATTCTCGCAGGTAGGTCGGCCTTACGACCGTCGGCCAGGGCGGGTTAGATCGTCAGCATGGGCGAACGTGTGACGTTCCACGGCTCCACGGGCGCGCAGCTGGCAGGGGTCATCGAGGTGCCGGAAGGACCGGTGCGCGGCTGGGGCGTGTTCGCGCACGGCTTCACGCTCGGTAAGGACTCGCCGGCCGCGGCGAGAATCTGCAAGCAACTGGCCTCCGACGGTATCGGCATGCTGCGCTTCGATGCGCTGGGTCTCGGTGGATCCGAGGGCGACTGGGGGGACGGGTCGTTCACGGTCAAGGTCGACGACATCGCCACGGCATGCGAATTCATGACCAACCGCGGAACCCCGGCCGACATCCTGGTCGGGCACTCGTGGGGCGGCGCGGCGGTGCTCGCTGCGGCACGACAGTGCCAGGGCGTGCGGTCGGTTGTCACCGTTGCCGCACCCGTTGACCCGAGCCACGTCGAGAAGCATTACGACGCAGTCGTCGACCGTTGCTTGGCGGAGGGCACTGCCGAGTGGATGGTCGGTGGCCGCACGCTGACCCTCAAGCGAGCATTCGTCGAGGATGTCCGCGCAGCCCACCTGCGCGACAAGATCAAGGACTTGCGCAAGCCGCTGCTCATCCTGCACTCGCCCACCGACAACACGGTCGGCATCGCGAATGCGAGCGAGATCTTCCGCTTGGCCCGTCACCCCCGCAGCTTCGTTTCGCTCGAGGGTTCGGATCACTTTCTGACCGCTCGGGGTCAAGCTCATCGCGCGGGGCGAATCATCGGCGCCTGGGCCGACGCCTACCTGGGCGATGGAGTTTGAGCCCAGACCGCCTGTAGGACAGCAGAACTGGGCTTACCTCAACTTCGCACCAGGACGAACGCCTCGATGTGGCGCTTGCCGGCCCGCACTTCGTACTTCCGCCAGCCGGGGTACAGCTCGAGGCCCTTCGCCCAGATCTCGTCGCGCTCGCCCGGCGAGGCGAGCCGCGCGTTCGCATGCCAGGTGTCGCGGCCGATCGCCACCGTCGCCTCCGGGTGCGCCTTGAGGTTGTGGTACCAGGCGGGATGCTTGGAGCCGCCGAAATTGGACGCGATGAGGGCCAAGCCATCCGGATGCGGGATTCCGTACACGGCGACGGTGCGGGGCTCGCCGGATTTAGCGCCGGTGGTGGTGAGCATCACCACGGGGATGCCGGTCGCGAGGCCGGCGAAGCTGGTTCTGCCGCCCGTGAGCTTGGTGATGAGTCGGTCGAGGTGGTGCGCCGTGGGGCGAAGGAGCGCCGCACCCACCGGCGTGGACGCGAAGCGACGCATGATCCGGTGGAACGCATTGGCATCGCCGAAGGATTGGCCGGGCATGGTGACATTGTGACCCGACCTTGCGCCGCGTAGGGCCTATTCGTCCGAGCTGAATAACTGGACGAAAACGGGTTACAGACGTCGCTTACGGCACTAAGCTGCTGGTCGTGGGCAAGAACGTGTTAGCCAACGGCCGAAGCCGCTGGCTGGCGATCGTGGCCTCGTTCGCGCTTGCGGCCGCCATGGTCTACGCCCAAGACACAAAGCCGCGCTGCTGCGCGCCGAACGCGGTGGCGGCGGCGCCCACCACCGCGGCCGCGGCGTCGATCAACGCCGCCGCCCCGCCCAACACCCCGCACACCGCCAGCCCCGCGGAAGTGGAAATGTTGACCGCCAGCGCGCCTGCCGCGGCGCAGCAATTCCAGGTCGCGCTGCCCCATGGAATCGCGTCGGAGGACAGGCTGCAGGTCAAGACGATCTGGGCGGAACGCGCCATCAGCGTGCTGTTTCCGCAGATCAAAACCATCTATGGGTACCGGGAAGACCCGCTGCCGTGGCACCCGAACGGGCTGGCGATCGACGTGATGATCCCGAACCACGGTAGCCCCGAGGGTATCGAGCTCGGCAACCAGATCGCCGGGTACGCCCTGGCGAATGCGAAGCGATGGGGAATCAACCACGTGATCTGGCGGCAGAAGATTTACCCGGGCGTCGGCGGGGGCAGCTGGACCGCCGATCTCGGGTCGGAAACCCTAAACCACTACGACCACGTGCACATCGCCACCAACGGCGGCGGCTACCCGACCGGGCACGAGGTCTACTACATCGCCTCGATGACGCCCGCGCCGCAGTAATGATTGAGTGACAAAGAGATTCACTCCGGCCCGGCAGGAAACGCCGCCACGGGCATCTCGACGGTTCCTCGGCACGGGCCGCCGTTGATGTCGGTGTGCCAGCTGCCGCGCAGCGAACCGTCCGCCTGCGGCGTGTAGAACGCCCACGACCGCGCGGGCGCCCACACCTTCGGGACGCCGTCGCCCATGTAGCAATCCCATTGGAAGTCGAAGCGCTCAACCCAGCGAGTGCCGTCCCAGGCGTAATGAGACGGCTGGGGCAGCGTCGGGTTCTTGGGCGCGGGGCCGTTGGTGGCGGTGGCCACGCACTTGCCTGCCGGGCAGGCGGTGACGAAGACGTAGTCGGCGCTGAATGTCGGTTCGGGCTGACTGGCCGCCGCGCTGGTGCCGGACTTGCTGGCGGCGTACCTCACCAGCGAATATTTCCCGTTCCACGCCGGTGTCGCCGCGTGCGCCGGAACGACGGTCATCGCGAGCACCGCCGCCGCGATGGCGCCGCGCGGCGCAGCGCCGAACCGCCATCCCGGAAACATCAGGTCCATGGTGGGGGTTCGACGACGGAGCCCATACTCCGCCAAGAATTCTTTGAGAAGCCGTTAAGGCCCCGTGCTGATTCTGTGATCAACGCACTCCGCGTCCGTCAGAAAAGTCCACCTCAGCACAAGGAGACCCCGATGTTCCCTCGCCATTTCACCGCCTCGGTCGTCGGCACCGCCGCCCTGGGTCTGGCCGCGCTCGGCCTCGCCGGCACCGCGGGCGCGAGCTCGGTCGATGACGCGTTCCTCGCCCAGCTGGCATCGGATGGCATCACCCCGCCGAGCGCCTCGGTTGCCATCAAGGACGCACACGCCGTCTGCAACGCGCTCGACCAGGGCCACTCGAGCAAGGAGGTCATCAGCGCCGTGGCGAAGGCGACCGGCTTGAGCACCAAGGGCTCCAAGACGTTCGCGGTCGACGCGGCCTCGGCCTACTGCCCGCAGTACGTCACGTCGGCCTGACACCGACCACCACAGTGCGGGGACCCCGGCGGGCCCCCGCATTGTTCATGGCCGCCGCAGCAGAAACAGGCTGTAGGCCGCGACGGACTGCGCGTCGGCGATCACTCCCGACCGGATCATCTGCTCGACGTCCTCGCGGGCGAACCAGGCACTGCGCAGGTCTTGTTCCTCGTGCTCGAGATCCGGCTCCCCTTCGGCGATTCCGGTGGCCAGGAACACCCAGCCGCGCTGGCTGGTCATGCCCGGAGCGACGTCGAGCTGGCCGAGCACCTCGAATGACGTCGCGGTCAATCCCGTTTCCTCGCGCAGCTCACGCTCGGCCAACTCGGACGGGTCGGTGTCCGCCAAGCCGGGAGCGGTGCCCTGCGGGAATTCCCACCGCCGCTCCCCGAGCGGATACCGGAACTGTTCGACCAGCCGGAAGCGGTGCCCGTCGAACGGCATCACCAGCGCATAGTCCGGTTTGTCCACCACGCCGTAGATGCCGGGGCTGCCGTCCGGGCGACGGATGTCGTCTTCGCGGAGCACCATCCATTGGCTCCGATAGATCTCGCGGGACGCGACGCATTCGATGAAGGGCACCAACCCAGTATCACTGGGATGCCGTGAAGCGGTCGTACGTGCGGCGCAGGGCGCCGCGGTCGACGGAGTGCAGCGCCCGGGTGAGGACTTCGAACACGTCGACGTGCCCGACGGTGGGATCCGCCGTATCGCCACGCGTGTATTGCCACGGCAGGGACCGGCCGCGCCGCAGCACTTCGCCGAGGTACCACACGGCGCCATCGACGAACGGTTCATTCCGCTCTTCGTTCAGGAGCTGTTCGGGTGTCGGGGCCTTCTGAATGACGAGCTCCTCCAACGCGTCAAGGGACTCCGGCGAAAAGTCCCACACTGCATCGCCGCCGTAATGACCTGCCCAGACCGGGAATTGGGCCCCGCGCTCGGCAAGCCAGCATCGCAGGTATTCCTCATCAGAAAACCGCTGCGTGGCTTGCCTTTTGGCGCTGAGGCGGCGCTTGCCGGCTTCTTCGACCCGGCCGCGCAACTCGGCCACCCACCGGTGGTCCTCGACGCGGTCGCGCCACTTCGCCAGTTCCTCCCTGGCCGCGACGGTGAGCGGATTGTCTTCGCCGAAGACCCGTGCTTCGTCGGCGACCAGGGCCTGCCAGGTAGCCACCTTGTCCCCGTAGTCCACGGGTTCTGGCTCCCAGAGCGCGATGGTGTGCCGCGCGATCAGCGTGTGGCGGTGGTCGTCGCCCAGCTTTTCGCGCATCACCTCGACCAGCGACTCGAGCTCAGCCACGGCGCCGGCGCCGTCCACCGATTCGCCGTGCCATTGCGCCAGCGACAACCGCATGCCCAACGTGTCCTCGTGGTCGTCGCCGAGCACCCGGCGCCGGGCGGCAAGGACGCGCTCGCCCTCGGCGATGGCACCCGGGTAGTCACCAAGCTCCTTGCGCTTGTGCGCCACGCGGTCCATGGACGTCAGCACGGTGGGGTGCTCTTCGCCCAGCACACGTTCTTCGTCGGCCAGCAGCTGCGACCATTCGGCCAACGCGGCCCGCGCTTCCTGCTGGGGCCGGTCCGCGAACATGTGGCGCGCCGTCAACGTGGTGATGTGATCCCAACCGAGCACCTCCTCGAACTCGGGTACCAGCTGCTCGAGGACGGCGTAGGCCCCGGCCTGGTCTCCCATTTGGAGCTGCAGGTGTACCAGCGCAAGCTTCATGTCCAAGACGTTGGGGTGGCGCTCCCCCAGGATCGGACGGCAGACCGCGACCAGCTCGTTCATCAGTGGCAACGCCCCGGCGAAATCGGCCGCGGCGATGCGCTCCGAGATGAGCCGGGTCAAGGCGGCGAGCGGCCCAGGCAGTTCCGGCTGCGTCATACCGCTATCGAATCTCTCCTGCGGCCCCGCCGCAATTCACTCTGCGGCCGGTGTGGCGCTGGCATGAATCGGCACCGTGCCCGATAGTCATAGGAACAAATTCCAACGTCAGCAGAGGTGGGGGTCATGCCGGACGACCCGAAGCGGGCCTAACCATGCGCGGGCACATCATCGTCAGCGGTGACGACGCGCTGGCGACCACGATCGTCGAGGAGCTCAACAACGCCGGTGTGCACATCGTCAAGCTCCAAACCGCCGGCGAGCTCGACACCGCCGAGGTGACCCGCGCTCGCGCCGTGATTTGTGTTGGCGACGACGACGCGACCAACCTCGAAATCGCACTGCTGGCAAGGAAAGCCAACCCCCGGGTGCGCGTGGTGGCACGGCTGGCCAACGACGTGCTGCGGACGGCGATGGCCGCCGACAAGCGTCCCGGCGCGATCCTGGACGTCGCCGACCTCGCGGCGCCCTCGGTCGTCGAGGCGTGTCTGGCGCACACCGTGCACCCCTTCGAGGCGGCGGGCATCGAATTCGTCGTCTCCGGCGCCGAGGCACCGTATAGCGCGACGCTGCGCGAAATCTACGGTGACCTGGCACCGGTGGCGGTGATTCACGGCGAGAACTGCGCCACCCCGGACGAGGTGGTGTCCTGTCCAGGCCGTGATCTGTCGGTGCATGCCGGTGACTGGACCGCGATGATCGGCACCGCTGAGGAATTGGCCGAACGCGGCATCAAGGTCCCGCGGCCGACCGTGACGCGCTATCGCCTGCCCCGGCTGCGGCGGATGCTCGACAGTGCGCGCGCGCTGCGCGACGACGTCAACCCGATGTTCGCCCGAGCGTTGCTGGCCGCGGCATGCCTGCTGATCGGATCGACGGTAATCCTGCGGTTCTGCTACCAGCCGGGACCGAGGATGAACTGGCTCGACGCGCTGTATTTCAGCACCGAGACGATCGCGACGGTCGGTTACGGCGATTTCAGCTTCCTCCATCAGCCGACCTGGCTGCGGCTGTTCAGCATCATGCTGATGTTCGCCGGCGTAACAACCACCGCGCTCCTCGTCGCTTTCGTCGCCGACCTGCTGATATCGCGGCGTTTCGCCCACTCCGTGGGCCGCCGCCGGGCGCGCCATCTCCGCAATCACGTCATCGTGGTCGGGCTCGGTTCGTTCGGCAGCCGCGTCGTCGCCGACCTCAGGTCAGCGGGATACGACGTCGCCGTGATCGAGCGGGACGAAAACAACCGCTTCCTGTCGGCGGCCGCCGACCTCGACGTGCCGGTGATCTTCGGGGACGCGACGCTGCGCCAGACGCTGGAGGCCGCCCGCGTCGAGCACGCCCGCGCGGTGGCGGTGCTGACCCAGGACGACATGGTGAACATCGAGACCGGGATCGTGCTGCGCGAGATGCTGGGCCCCCGGGTGAAGCCCGAAGTGGTCCGCACCGACGTTCCCCTGGTGCTGCGCGTATACGACCGCGCGCTGGGTGCCGCGGTGGCGCAGCGGTTCGGATTCGAAAACGTCCGGTCCACCGTCGAACTGGCCGCACCATGGTTCATCGGAGCCGCAATGGGCCTGCAAGTGCTGGGCACATTTTCCGTCGGGCAGCGCTCGTTCATGATCGGTGGAATGCACGTGGCGCCCGGCAGCGAGCTCGACGGGCTGAAGATGTTCGAACTGTCCACCCAGACCCGGGTCATAGCGATCACCCGGCGGGACGCGCCCATCGAGCTGCACCCGCGGCGGGACGCCTGGCTTCGTGGCGGCGACACCGTCTACCTCGTCGGCCCGTATCGCGAGTTGTTGGCGACGCTGCGCAAGGGGCAGCCGCCCCAGCAGCCGGCCGCCGGCGACGAGCGCGCGTCGGCCTAGTGGCGATCGCAAGCGCGGCGTAGCCGGGCGCCGCGGGTCGCCACCGCCGGCCTAGTGGCGATCGCAAGCGCGGCGTAGCCGGGCGCCGCGGGTCGCCACCGTCGAGCTAGTGGCGATCGCAAGCGCGGCGTAGCCGGGCGCCGCGGGTCGCCACCGTCGGCCTAGTAATGAGTTAAAGCCGGCCGGCCACGTCCGCCGCGCGGCTCAGCTGGTCGATGTCCGCGCTCGTCGGGATGAGCTGTACCTCGTCGGTGCCGATGTCCTCGAACTTGCGCAGCACCGCCAGCAGCTCGTCCTCGGAGCCGGCCCATCCGGTCGTCGGCGCCATGGCGTCGACGTACTCCGCCGGTATCCAGTTCATGTAGCGCCGTAGGTGGCGATGCACCTGGGCTCGGGCCTGCTCCGGTGACCCGAACGCGAACCAGAACGACGTCACCAGGTGGGGTTTGCCCTTGCCTGCCTGCGCCCACGCTTCGCGCGCGACGTCGAACAACTCGTTCTGCTTGGCGACGTCCAGATCCAGCGTGGTCCCGGCCAGTCCGGCGGCCCACGCCGCGGCGCTGCGGATGGTCTTGGGCCCGATGCTCCCCACGAACAGCGGCGGACCGCCGGGCTGCACAGGCGCCGGCCCCACCGGCAGGACCGACTCGGTGAGCTTGTCGCCGGCCCACACCCGCTTCATCACGGCGACGCGCTCGGCCATCTCGCGCATCGTCTGCGTTGCCGGATCGGCGCCGACGGCGTGGTAGTCCTCGTGCCTGCCACCCACGCCGATGCCTACGCTCAACCGCCCGCCGCACAGCATGTCGCCGGTCGCCAGGCCCTTCGCCAGCATCACCGGGTCGTGCAACTGCGGCACGATCACGGTGGTCAGCAGCCGCACCCGGTTCGTCCAGGCCGCCAGCGCGCCCAGCAGAGTCAGATTGTCCGGGTTGTCGAACGCGATGCGCTCGCCCCAGCACAGCGACGAGAACGGGCCGGCGTCAATCGCGCGCGCCCAGTTCTCCAAAATTCCCGCGTCCAAGTCCGGCTCCATCACCGGCAGCGTCATCGCAATCCGCACGACGGCGATTCTGGCATGACAGTCAACATCCGGTCGTACAAGTGGCAGCATGGAGCAGATGGGTTTCACCAGCAGTTCCATCGCGCACGTCCGCCTCACCGTCACCGATATTGAGCGATCCCGGCAGTTTTACGAGAGCGTGTTCGGTTGGCCGGTACTACTGGAGGTGCCCGACAACGCCGACGAGGCCACCCGCAGCCAGTTGAGCTTCCTGTTCGGTGGCGTCATCTACGATCTCGGCGGCACGCTGCTGGGACTGCGGCCGGTTGCCGCCGACCGCTTCCACGAGGATCGCGCCGGGCTCGACCACATCGCGTTCCGGGTCGGCAGCAAGGATGAATTAGACTCCGCCGCAGCGCATCTCGATGAGCTCAGCGTCGCGCACGAGCCTGTGAAAGACATCGGACCGTCGTACATCCTGCAGTTCCGCGACCCCGACAACATCGCCCTGGAGCTCACGGCACCCAAGTAGGAGGAGGCCATGTCCATCAGTTTCAACCACACGATCGTCGCCGCCCGGGACAAGCGCGAGTCCGCGGAGTTCCTCACCGAATTGTTCGGGCTGCCCAACCCAAAGCCGTTCGGCCACTTCATGGTTGTCGAACTCGAGCACGGCGCCAGTCTGGACTACGCGGATGCTTCCGACGGCGGGGAGATCCCGCGGCAGCACTATGCCTTCCTGGTGTCCGAAGGGGAATTCGACACGATCTACGGCAAGATCTCCTCGCGCGGCCTCCAGCACTGGGCCGACCCGGGCGCCAATCGGCCCGGCGAGATCAACCACAGGGACGGCGGGCGCGGCGTGTACTTCCGCGATCCCTCGGGACATGCCATGGAGATTCTCACCCGCCCCTATGGGTCGGGGGGCTGACGCTCCGGCGGGCGGCGGCGCCTACTCGCCGGCGTGCGGTGTGCCGTGCCGCACGCTCTCCTGTGCCCGATAGTCGTGGGCGAATTGCGCGACATGCTCGGGCAGGGCATTGGCGGCGACGTCGGCCAGGGTTGTCTCCTCGAGCACCGACCGCATGCTGGCACGCAACGCCCGCCAGACGTCGGTGAGCGCCGCGGTCGGACCGGAGTAGGGCAGGTCCCCCAGCCCGATGTCGCGCACGCTCGCCAGCGGCCCGTCGATACAGCGCAATACGTCGGCGATGCTGATCTCGTCTCCTGGACGGGCCAGTTCATAGCCGCCTTCGCGGCCCCGATGGCTCTTCACCAGCCGGTCGGTGCGCAGGTTGGTCAGGATGTCGACAAGGAATTGCGGCGGTATGCCCTGCGCTTGGGCCAAGTCGTCGGTTTTCACCAATGCCCCGCTGGGGACCGTGGCGAGCTGGACCATGGCCCGCACCGCGTACTCCGCCTTCGCCGACATGCGCACTCTCAGGATTGTGCCACTCGGCGCGCTAATTCCGGTGCAGCCGGGCTGTGGCGGTGCGCTAAGCCCGCGATTCGAGCAGATCGACGATGCTGCGCGCCTGCTCCTCGACGGTACGGTCCGGCGTAAGCCGCAGGTCGGGGTTGGCCGGCGGCTGATACGGGCTGTCGATGCCCGTGAAGTGCGCGATCTCGCCCGCGCGGGCCTTGGCGTACAGCCCCTTCGGATCACGCTGCTCGCATTCTTCGATCGGGGTATCGCAGAACACCTCGACGAAGTCGAACCCCGCAGCGGCGTGCACATTACGAGCCATCTCGCGTTGCTCAGTCAGCGGGCTGATCGCCGGCACCAGCACGACGTTGCCGCAGTCGGCGAGCAACGCGGCCACATGTGCCAGCCGGCGCAGATTCTCGGCGCGGTCGGCCATGCTGAAGCCCAGGTCGGCGTTCAAACCGTGTCGCAGGTTGTCGCCATCGAGAACGTAAGCGGGCGTGCCCTTTTCGAGCAGCATCTGCTCTACCAGCATGGCCACCGACGATTTGCCGGAACCGGACAGGCCGGTGAACCACACCGTCTTGCCCCGCGGCCGGGCTTCGGCGACGGCCGACGACTTGTGCCGCACGATGTTGGGGCTCGCCGTTTGCACCGAGACGTCGCGCAGCACCATGCCCGCGGCCACGGTGCCGTTGGTGTGCGGGTCGATGAGGATGAACGAACCGGTGCTGGCGTTGCGGGTGTACTCGTCGAGCAGCAGCGGCACCTGGGTACGCAGCGAAATTCGGCCAAGCTCGTTGAGCTGCAACGCCGTTGCGGACTTGTCGCGATGCAGGGTGTTCACGTCGAGCCGGTAGTCAAGCCCGGTCACCCTCGCGCGCGTGGTACGGGTGGTGTGCTTGATTACGTAATCGCGGCCAGGCTCCAGCGCCGCATCGTCGGCCATCCAGCACACGGTCGCATCGAATTCCTGCGTGACCCGGGGATGATTGTTGTTACGGGCGATGAGATCACCGCGCGAGATGTCGATCTCGTCGGCCAGGCTCACCGACACGGCCATGGGCGGAAACGCTTCCTCCACTGGACCGTTCGGCCCTTCGATCGCGGTGATGCGGGTGGTCTTGCCGACCGGCAAAACGACGACTTCGTCTCCCGGACGCATGACCCCGCTGGCCACGGTGCCGGCGTAGCTGCGGTGGTCTTGATGGTCGCGGGTGTGCGGCCGGATGACGTACTGGACTGGGAACCGCACGTCGACCAGGTTGCGGTCACCGGCGATGTAGACCTCCTCCAGGTGCGACAACAGCGCCGGACCCTCATACCAGGGCGTCTGGTCCGACTTGGTCACCACGTTGTCGCCGTGCAGCGCGGAAAGCGGGATGGTGGCCACGTCGTGCACATCCAGGCGCGCGGCGAAGGCGTGGAATTCATCCCGGATGGCCTCGAATTTGTCTCTGTCCCAACCGATCAGGTCCATCTTGTTGACGGCGAGAACGATGTGCCGGATACCGAGCAGCGAGGCCAGGAAGGCGTGCCGGCGGGACTGCTCGAGCAGGCCGTGCCGGGCATCGACGA
Source organism: Mycobacterium sp. 852002-30065_SCH5024008 (assembly GCF_001665645.1). NCBI lineage: Bacteria > Bacillati > Actinomycetota > Actinomycetes > Mycobacteriales > Mycobacteriaceae > Mycobacterium > Mycobacterium sp. 852002-30065_SCH5024008. The sequence goes on from NZ_LZSZ01000050.1 coordinate 51,327, forward strand.
GCACGATCACGAGTTGGGCGGTCGACGCGCCGGTCACCATGTTGCGGGTGTACTGGATGTGGCCCGGGGTGTCGGCGATGATGAATTTCCGCTTGGGAGTTGCGAAATAGCGGTAGGCGACGTCGATCGTGATGCCCTGCTCGCGTTCGGCCCGCAAGCCGTCGGTCACCAGGGCCAGGTCGGTGTAGTCGTGGCCACGATCCTTGGACGTCTGTTCCACCGCCGCCCACTGGTCCTCCATGACGGCCTTGGAGTCGTAGAGCAGGCGGCCGATCAGGGTGGACTTGCCGTCGTCGACGGAACCCGCGGTGGCGAGGCGAAGCAGCGTGGTGGGTGTGGCCATCAGAAGTACCCCTGCCGTTTGCGGTCTTCCATCCCGGCCTCCGAGATTCGGTCGTCGGCCCTGGTCGCGCCGCGTTCGGTCAGCCTGGACACCGCCGTTTCGGCGATGACCTCCTCCACCGTCGTGGCCTCCGATTCCACGCATCCGGTGCAGGTGACGTCTCCGACGGTGCGGAAACGCACCGTCGCTTCGAACACCGGCTCGTCATCGCGCGGCTGCATGTGCCGGTCGACCGCCAGCAGCATGCCGTCGCGGCGGAACACCTTGCGCCGGTGCGCGTAATAGATCGAGGGCAGCCCGATGTTCTCCGCGCCGATGTAGGACCAGATGTCGAACTCGGTCCAGTTCGACAGCGGGAAGGCCCGGATGTGCTCGCCCTTGTGGTGCCGGCCGTTGTAGAGGTTCCACAGCTCGGGCCGCTGCGCCTTCGGGTCCCATTGGCCGAACTCGTCGCGGAAGCTGAACACCCGCTCCTTGGCGCGCGCCTTCTCCTCGTCGCGGCGCGCTCCGCCGAACGCCGCGTCGAACTTGTTCTCCCGGATGGCGCGGAGCAGCGTCACCGTCTGGATCGGGTTGCGTCCCTGCTTCGGCTCGACGACGCGCCCGGCGTCGATGTCTTCCTGGACCGAGGCGATCACCAGGCGCACCCCGTGCTCGGCGACCAGCTCGTCACGGGTGGCAATCACCTCGTCGAAGTTGTGGCCGGTGTCGACGTGCATCACGGGGAACGGCAACCGCCCGGGCCGGAACGCCCGCAGCGCCAGGTGCAGCATGACGATGGAGTCCTTGCCCCCCGAGAACAACAGCACGGGCCGCTCGAACTCGGCGGCCACCTCCCGGATGATGTGGATGGCTTCGGCCTCCAGCGAGCGCAGATGGCTCAACTCGTACTGGCCGGCGGCGGGGGCCGCCTTCAGATCGCTGGTCATAGCTTCCTCGGGTAAACCTGGTTGAGTCGGTCATATTTAGCAGCTTTGCCCTCCATAGCATCAGTTCGCGCCGACGGTTGTCAAGTGGGGGCCGCCTCACGGCGCGGAGGACGGCCATGCGACGTATCGGGTCAAGACCGGCGGCAACCCTTTTCCGGCCGATGCCTGGTGCGACAGCATGAACGGATGACCTCCGACCCTGCACCCGCCGGCCCACCCCCGAGCGGCCGCGACGTCATCGCGCAATTCCTCCCCCAATCGGCGTTCGTCGCCAAGCTGGGCATCGTCGCCGACCAACTCGAGGAGCACGAGGTCAGGCTCCGTCTGCCGTGGGACCCGTCCAACGTCACCATCGGCGACATGGTCCATGGAGGCGCTATCGCCACACTCGCCGATGTGACCGTCATGGCGGCGGCGTGGTGCGGGGCCGAGGCACCCCCGGAACTGCGGGGCGTAACCGTGTCGATGACGTTGGACTTCATGGCCCCCGCCCGGGCCACCGACGTGATCGGCGTCGGCCGGGTGCTGCGGCGCGGCCGGTCGCTGATCAACTGCGAGGCCGAGATCGTCGACGCGCAGGGCCAGCTTGTCGCGAAGGCCCTCGCCACCTACAAGGTCGGCTAGAGCGTCACTTCCTCGAGCTTGCCCGTGGCGACGTCGAAGACGAACCCGCGAAGCGAGACATGCTTGGTCACGAATTGGCTGTTCTCGATGCGGCGCAGCGACTGCCGGACGTCCTCGCCCACGTCGGGGAATGCCTCGGCCGCCCACGGCGGCTTGACGCCGGTCTCCTCCTGAATGGCGCGCTTGAAGTCGTCGTCGGTGAAGGTGAGCATCCCGCAGTCGGTGTGGTGGATCAGGATGATCTCGCGGGTCCCCAGCAACCGCTGGCTGATGGCGAGCGAGCGGATGACGTCGTCGGTGGCGACTCCGCCGGCGTTGCGGATGACGTGCGTCTCGCCCTCGTTGAGGCCGAGGAGGCGGTAGACGTCGAGCCGGGCGTCCATACACGCGACCACCGCGACGTGTTTGCTCGGCGGCATCGGCAGCGGGCCCTGGAAGCTGCTCGCGTATTGGGCGTTGTTGGCCAGGTAGTCATCGGTAACCGTCACGCGCGCCTCCTCGGGATATCGCGGCCTGAAAGTAGCAACGAACCACCCGTAATTCACTCATGAGAATCAGCCGGATCACAAGGACGGGCCCGGCTCGTTAACCTGTCCCAATGCGAGGCGGGCGGTGCGGTCGGGGATGATCCGCTTCTTGGCGCGCCGATTGCTCAACTACGTCGTGCTGCTGGCGCTGGCGTCCTTTCTGACGTTCTGCCTGACGTCGGTGGCGTTCCGCCCACTGGACAGCCTGTTGCAACGCAGTCCGCGTCCGCCACAGTCGGTGATCGATGCGAAGGCTCATGCGCTCAACTTGGACAAGCCGATACCGATCCGCTACGCGCAGTGGGCCTCGCACGCCGTTCGCGGCGACTTCGGAAAGACCATCACCGGACAGCCCGTCGGCGCCACACTCTGGCGCCGCGTCGGGGTCACCCTGCGGCTCCTGGTCGTCGGGTCGCTGGCCGGCACGGTCCTCGGCATCGCGGCCGGCGCCTGGGGAGCCATCCGCCAGTACCGACTCAGTGACCGCCTCGTCACCATGGTGGCGCTGCTGGTCCTGAGCACCCCGACGTTCGTCATCGCCAGCCTGTTGATCCTGGGTGCGCTGCGGGTGAACTGGGCTTTGGGCGTGCACCTCTTCGATTACACCGGCGAAACCTCGCCGGGGGTGAGCGGCGGGCTCGGGCACCATTTGGTGGACCGGTTGCGGCATTTGATTCTGCCCACGCTCACCCTGACGTTGGCCGCCGCCGCGGGATACAGCCGTTATCAGCGCAACGCGATGCTCGACGTTCTGGGCCAGGATTTCATTCGCACCGCGCGCGCCAAAGGGCTTACCCGCCGGCGCGCGTTGGTCAAGCACGGGTTGCGCACGGCGCTCATACCGTTGGCCACCCTGTTCGCCTACGGGGTGGCCGGGCTGGTCACCGGCGCGGTGTTCGTGGAAAAGATCTTCGGCTGGCATGGCATGGGTGAATGGCTGGTACAGGGCATCGCCACACAGGACACCTACATCATCGCCGCGATCACGCTGTTCTCGGGCACGGTGGTGCTGCTGGCCGGCCTGCTCTCCGACGTCTTCTACGCCGCTCTTGATCCGAGGGTGCGGGTGTCATGACGACCGAACCCAAAGTGGAAGGCGCTCAGGGCATCTCGGCGCCGAAGGCATCGGAGTTCACCTCGCGCCGGACTCTTGTGCTGCGCAGGTTCGTCCGCAACCGGTTGGCGGTCGTGTCGCTGGCGCTGCTGGTGCTGCTGTTCGTCGGCTGCTACACGCTGCCTGCGGTGCTGCCGTATTCCTATGACGACCTCGACTTCGACGCGCTGCTGCAACCACCGAACAGCCGGCACTGGTTGGGCACCAACGCGCTGGGGCAGGACTTGCTGGCGCAGATCCTGCGGGGCATGCAGAAGTCGATGCTGATCGGCGTCTGCGTGGCGGTCATCTCAACCGGCATCGCTGCCACGGTCGGTTCGATCGCCGGCTATTTCGGTGGCTGGCGCGACCGGGCGCTGATGTGGCTGGTCGACCTGCTGCTGGTAGTGCCCAGCTTCATCCTCATCGCCATCGTCACACCGCGAACCAAGAGCTCGGCCAACATACTGATGCTCGTCTTGCTGCTGGCCGGATTCGGCTGGATGATCAGCTCGCGCATGGTGCGGGGCATGACCATGAGTCTGCGCGAGCGCGAATTCATCAGGGCCGCAAGGTACATGGGGGTTTCCAGCCGTCGGATCATCCTCGGTCACGTGGTACCGAACGTGGCCTCCATCTTGATCATCGACGCCGCCCTCAACGTCGCCTCGGCCATCCTGGCCGAGACCGGGCTCAGCTTTCTCGGTTTCGGCATTCAGCCGCCCGACGTGTCGCTGGGCACGTTGATCGCCAATGGCACCCAGTCCGCGACCACCTTCCCGTGGGTGTTCCTGTTCCCGGCGGGCGTGCTGGTGTTGATCCTGGTGTGCGCCAACGTGACCGGCGACGGCCTGCGCGACGCCCTGGACCCCGGCAGCGGCATGCTGCGAGGTGACGCCCGGTGAGCCCGCTGCTGGAGGTGACCGACCTGGCCGTCAACTTTCCGACGGACGGCGAACCGGTGACCGCGGTGCGCGGCATCAGTTACAGCATCGCCCCGGGCGAGGTTGTGGCCATGGTCGGCGAATCGGGCTCGGGCAAGTCGGTTTCGGCGATGGCGGTGGTGGGCCTGCTGCCGGAGTACGCGCGGGTGCGCGGCTCGGTGCGGTTGCACGACACCGAGTTGCTGGGCCTCGGGGACGATGCGATGTCGCGGTTCCGCGGCAAGACGGTCGGGATGGTGTTCCAGGATCCGATGTCGGCGCTGACACCCGTCTACACCGTCGGCGACCAGATCGCCGAGGCGATCGAAATTCATCAGCCGCACGTTGGCAAGAAGGCCGCCCGCCGGCGCGCGGTGGAACTGCTCGAGCTGGTCGGCATCGCGCAGCCGGAACGGCGCGCCCGGGCGTTTCCGCACGAGCTGTCCGGCGGCGAACGGCAGCGGGTGGTCATCGCGATCGCGATCGCCAACGACCCGGATCTGCTGATCTGTGACGAACCCACCACCGCCCTGGACGTCACCGTGCAGGCGCAGATCCTCGAGGTGCTCAAGACGGCGCGCGACGTCACCGGCGCGGGGGTGCTGATCATCACCCACGACCTGGGCGTGGTCGCCGAGTTCGCCGACCGGGCGCTGGTGATGTACGCCGGCCGGGTCGTCGAATCCGCCGGGGTGCACGACCTTTACCGCGATCGCCAAATGCCATACACCGTCGGGCTATTGGGCTCCGTTCCGCGGCTGGACGCCGCCCAGGGCACTCGGCTGGTCCCCATCCCCGGCGCGCCCCCGTCGTTGGTTGGCCTGGAACCCGGCTGCCCCTTCGCGCCGCGCTGCCCTCTGGTCATCGACGAATGCCGAGCGGACGAACCGGAATTGCTCTCCGTCGGGGTGGATCACCGCGCGGCCTGCATCCGCACCGACCGGGTGAACGGGCGCAGCGCGGCGGACATCTACGGGGTCAACACGGAGGCCCCCCGAACCGAATCCGGCGACTCGTCGGTCGTCGTGCGCGTGCGCGATCTGGTCAAGACGTACCGGCTGACGAAGGGCGTGGTGTTACGCCGCACCGTCGGGGAGGTCCGCGCGGTCGACGGCGTCAGTTTCGAGCTGCGCCAGGGCCGCACGCTAGGCATCGTCGGCGAGTCCGGCTCCGGCAAGTCCACCACCCTGCACGAGATCCTGGAGCTCGTTGCGCCGCAATCGGGCTCGATCGAAGTGCTCGGTACCGATGTCGCGACCCTGAGCGCCTCCCACCGGCGATCGTTGCGACGCGACATTCAGGTGGTGTTCCAGGACCCGGTGGCCGCGCTGGACCCCCGCCTGCCGGTGTTCGACCTGATCGCCGAGCCGTTGCTGGCCAACGGCTTCGACAAAGACCACACCAACGCGCGCGTCGCAGAGCTGCTTGACATCGTGGGGTTGCGCCGGGCCGACGCCGCCCGCTATCCGGCTGAGTTCTCCGGTGGGCAGAAGCAGCGCATCGGCATCGCCCGGGCGGTCGCATTGCAACCGAAGATCCTGGCGCTCGACGAGCCGGTGTCCGCCCTCGACGTATCCATCCAGGCCGGCATCATCAACCTGCTGCTCGACCTGCAGGAGCAGTTCGGCCTGTCGTATCTGTTCGTGTCCCATGACCTTTCGGTGGTCAAACACCTCGCTCACCAGGTGGTGGTGATGTATGCCGGTGCGATCGTGGAGCAGGGCGACAGCCGGCAGGTGTTCGGCGATCCGCAGCACGATTACACCCGGCGGCTTTTGGGCGCCGTGCCACAACCGGATCCGGGCAAACGTGTCTAGGCGGGTCGCGACGGCGCTTGTCGTTGTGGCGCTTACGGTCTCCGGATGCTCACCGGCCATCAACGTCCTGCCGGAAACCGGCCGCAACGCCGCCGAGATCGGCACAACCAGCGATATCAACCCGCAGGATCCCGCCACCTTGCGGGACGGCGGCAGCCTGCGGCTGGCGCTCAGCGATTTCCCGCCCAACTTCAACATCCTGCACATCGACGGCAATTCGGCCGAAGTGGCCGCCATGATGAAGGCCACGTTGCCACGGGCATTCATCATCGGCGCCGACGGCTCGACCATGGTCGACACCGACTACTTCACCAACGTCGAACTCACCGGCACCGCACCGCAGGTGGTGACCTACACGATCAACCCGAAGGCGGTGTGGTCCGACGGCACCCCGATCACGTGGGAAGACATCGCCAGCCAAATCCACGCGCTGAGCGGAGCGGACAAGACGTTCGAGATCGCGGGCCCCAGCGGCGCCGACCGGGTCGCGTCGGTCACCCGAGGTGTCGACGACCGGCAGGCCGTCATGACCTTCGCCAAACCGTACGCCGAGTGGCGCGGCATGTTCGCCGGCAACGGCATGCTGCTTCCCAAGAGCGTCACGGCCACGCCGGAGGCGTTCAACAAGGGCCAACTCGATGGGCCCGGCCCGTCGGCCGGCCCCTTCATCGTCACGTCGCTGGACCGGACCACCCAACGGATCGTGTTGTCCCGCAACCCGAAATGGTGGGGCGCCCGTCCGCGCCTGGACAACATCACCTACCTGGTGCTGGATGACGCCGCGCGGCTGCCCGCACTGCAGAACAACACCATCGACGCGTCGGGCGTCGGTACGGTCGATCAGCTGACCATCGCGCAGCGCACGAAGGGAATCTCGATCCGGCGCGCCCCTGCCCCCGCGTGGTCTCACTTCACGTTCAACGGTGCGCCCGGGTCGATCCTGGCCGACAAGCCGCTGCGTCTCGCGGTCGCCAAGGGCATCGACCGGCGCACCATCGCCAAGGTCGTCCAATACGGCCTCACCAGTGATCCGGTGGCGTTGGGCAACCACATCTATGTCGCCGGGCAGAAGGGTTATCAGGACAACAGCGCGGCCGTCCCCTACGACCCGGACGAGGCCCGGCGGGAGCTCGCCGCGCTGGGCTGGAAGTTGAACGGCCAGTTCCGCGAGAAAGACGGCCGCCCACTGGTCATCCGCGATCTGTTCTACGACGCCCAGGGCAGCCGGCAGTTCGCCCAGATCGCCCAGCACAGCCTCGCCCAGATCGGCGTCAAGCTCGAACTGGTGTCCCGGTCCGGCAGCGGATTCTTCACCAACTACATCAACGTCGGTGATTTCGACATCGCCCAATTCGGTTGGCTCGGCGATGCTTTCCCGCTCTCGGCGCTGACCCAGATCTACCTATCGGGTGGCGAAAGTAACTTCGGCAAGATCGGCAGCCCACAGATCGACGCGGCGATCGAACGGACCCTCGAAGAACTCGACCCCGGCAAGGCGCGGGCGTTGGCCAACGATCTCGACAAACTCATCTGGGCCGAGGGGTTCAGCCTGCCGCTGACGCAATCGCCGGGCGACGTCGCGGTCCGCAGCACGCTGGCCAATTTCGGCGCCGCCGGGCTCGGCGACCTGCGCTACACCGCCATCGGGTTCATGCGCGGCTGACCCTGCGCAGCGGCGCCGGGATCGGCAGGATGCCCTCCACTGCGGCGGCAACGCCGATCGCCTTCCACAGCAGGCGCAGCTCCGGGCGCGGCGGAAGCGCGTCGAGCGCCGGGGCTTTCGCGGCGAGCCCGTCGAATTCGCCCCGCAAAACCGCCTGGGCGATGGCGATCGCGGCGGGCTCGCGGAAGTCCAGCGCGCTGTGCGCCATGGTGGGCAGCTTCAACAGCACTGCGTGAGGCAGCAGCGTGGCCACGCGCTCGGCGACCGCCGGCGGGGTGATGAGGTCGCGGCCGCCGGAAACCACCGCAGTGGGCCAGCCGAAATGCGGCATCTCGGCCACCAGATCATAGGGCTCGTCCTCGAAAGTCGCCGTCTGCGTGCGCGCCTCGCGTTCCGCCACGGCCGGGTCCAGCGGAAGCCCGTCGGGTTCGGCGGCGTAGTCGAGTTCGCGGAACGCGATGCGGCTCACCAGGTCTTCCTCGTAGCGATACGGCAGGTTGCTCAGGGTTGTGAACCGGGACATCGCCCACCACAACAGCTTTCGGCCATCCAGCAGCAGGTCGAGTTCGCGCTCGAGCAGGTCGGCGCCGCCGTAGCCGTAGATCGTCGCCACCACCTGGGTGGTCGCCGCGGTCATCACCCCGGCGTCGACGAGCTTGCGCATTTTGGGCGCCAGCGCGGCGGTTTCGGGGCTATCGCCCCTGAGTAGGAGCCGACGGATCGCGCGGCGCACGATCACAATGTCATGCCGCGACAGCAGCGGAGAGTCGAGGATCATCGCCCGCACCCGGCCGGGATGGCGCACACCGAACCCGGAGGCGATGTAGGTGCCGTACGACGCGCCGTAGATGACGGCCGAGTGGACGTGGGCGTCGTCGAGCACCGCGGCGATGTCGTCGACGACCTGGTTCACGGTGATCGCTTCTGGGGGCAGGTCTGCGCCCGAGTCGTCGTGGCGCGACATACCCACCCCGCGGTGTTCGATCATGATGACGTCCAGGCCGGCAGCGGCCGCGCGGCGCCGCAGGCCCTTGTACAGCTGCACCGACGCCACGCCGGGGCCGCCCGGGATGATGACCAGTGGGTGCGCTGACTTCCGGCCGGTGCGCACGTAGTACAGATCGAACTCTTCGCTGGTTTCCGGCGAGATCGGCCGACGCACGGGCCGCACACCGGGTAACGCCGCAAGCTTCTCCTGCACCCGGCGCCGCTTCGCATTCATCGTCATCGCTGTCGGCCCGCCATGATCCCATTCTGCCGGGACGGCCGGCGGCCACTGCCGCGCCGGTCCACAGGCGGGGTTCGACGCAGCTCAGCGGGTTGGCGCTAGGCGCTGAGATCGATGCGGTGCGCGCCCTTGACGCCGTCGTACCGGTCGGGACTGCAGGTGAGCACAATCACCTGACCGTGCGTGCCCACCGTGTCGAACACCTCCCCCATCTTCGCCAGCCGGTCGGGGTCGGTGAACCCCAGCGCGTCGTCGACCACCACCGGAACGGCGTCCTCCTTGGCGACCAGGGCGGCGCCGGCCAGCCGCGCCAGGATGCCGAGCTGCTCCTTGGCCCCGCCCGAAAGGGATTCGTAGGGCACCGTGACGCCGTCGAGCGTGCGGCTGCGGATGCACAGGTCGCTGTCGATGTCGACCTCGAACGTGGGCCCGAACACCGGCCGGCCAAGCCGTTCCAGTTCCGCGCGATAGGGCTCGACGTACCGCTGCCGCGTGGTGTCGCGGTGGCGCGTCATGACCGAGCGCAACAGCCGCGCCGCGCGGGCCCGGCTGCCGACCCGGATGTGCTCGCTGGCGGCGTGCTCACGTTCGGTTTCCGCGGCGTCGAGCTTGCCCTGGCGTCCCTCGCTGCCGAACACCGAGAGTTCGATGGTGATCTCACGCAATGCGCGCGCGGCGTCTTCGTAGCGTTCGCGCTTTTCCTCGGCTTCCTTTGTAGCAGAAACTAATTCGCCGCGTACCGAGTCTGGATTCGCCGCTGCGAGCCCGTCGGCGAGCTCGGCGTGACGACGTTCGGCGGCCCGCGCCGCTTGCAGCGCCGCGTCCGCCGAGGCCGCGAGCTCGTCATCTCCGGCCGATGCACGCTCCCTGGCCAGCCGGTCGGTGGCGGCGTCGAGCTCGCCGCGTTGCGTCTGCAACGTGTTGTGGAGAACCGTTGCCCGGGTAGCTAATTCGGTGAGCCGGGCGGCTTCGGCGGTGGCGGTCCGACGGCGGTCGTCGCACTCCGCCATCGCGGCCAGGTGTGCCTTCTCGAGTGCATCGAGTTCGTCGCGGGCCGCGCCGATGTCCGCCGGGGGGAGGCCAGCCTCGGCCGGCTGCGCGGCACGCAGCTCTGCGAGTCGCGCGCGCAGCTGGTCGATCTCCTGGTCGCCGCACAGGCCGGCCAGGGTTGCGCTCAGCTGGTCGCGGCTGCCCTGCAGTTCACGGCGATGCTGGTCCGCAGATCGAGCGGCGGCGAGGTCGGCTACCCGAGCAGTGGATAACGCCGCGGACAATTCTTGCTGTGCGGCAGTATGTTTCGCTTGGACATCGAGCGCCGTGGCGCCCGGACTGACCCGCACGGTCAGCACGCCGAGGACCTGGACAGAGGTGGGTCCGGTGGTCGTGATGGACCAGGTTTGGCCCGCAGACAGCGACACTCGTTGCTCGCCGATTGCGAGTTCGATGTCCGCGGCGGCGGTGAACTCGACCGCGGCGGACGTCGACGCCAACTGGTCGCCGATGCGATCGGCCGCGGCGGCGGCGTTCTCGATTCGCCGCAGCAGCTGCTCGGTAATGGCGATCTCGCTGAGCGCCGCGCACACTCGATCGCGGTCCCGCTGGATGGCCTCGATCTTGGCCAGTCGGGCATTCAACCGGTCGGCCTCTTCGCGTTCGGCTCGCTGAGCGACGGCGCGCCGGGCGGATTCGACGCGGAGTTGCAGGTCCGCAAGGGCCGCGGCGGCCTCCTGAGTCGCGGCGTCGGCGGCCTCGGCCTCGGCACGTGCCGCCTCGTGCGCGTCGGCGGCTGCCTGCGCTTCGGTCGCGGCGGTAGCGACAACGGCTGTGCGGGTGCTGATTTCGGCGAGCAGTTGCAGGCGTGAGTGGTGGGCGGTTGTCGCGGCGGCGCTCGTCGCCGCTGCGGCGGCGGCAATCAACTCGGCCTCCCGCGCCTGGCCGGTGAGTTCGTCGATCTTTGCCGCGGCCTCCTGAGCAGCGGCGAGCCGGGGGCGGGCGGCGATGCGCTGCTGCGACAACTCCGCGCCACGTTCCGTCAGGACGGCATGCCGACACACCCGCTCGTCGACCTCGGCGACCGCCGCCGCGTACTCGGCGACCGCGGCTTCAGCGTCGGCCAGTCGCGTGATCGCCGCGGCCCATTCGCCCGTCGGACGCCCGGTGGCGGTGAAATAACGTCCGTATTCCGCGTCGATTCGCTCGATGAGCAACGGCTCGCTGCCCGACAGCGCCCCAGTGTCGCCGGCCGCCACATCGAGCGCGCGCGAGAGTGCGTCGCAGCCCGACAGATCCACCGCGGCGGTCGACGCGGACTGCAGCACCCGCTGGGCATGCCAGAGATCGCTGTCCACCGTCTCGGCCAGCATCGCGCGGACGCGTTCGTGTGCCTCGTCGCCGGTGAGCTGCTCGCGGTGCGGGGCCTGAATCGTCAGCTCGGTTTCACATTTCTTATGGAACCGCTTCCGATAGATGAATCGATAAGGGCCACAGCTTAATTCGGCGCTTACCTCGGAGCCGACATCACTGTGAGTGGGTTTGACCTGCTTGACTTCCTTCTTCGTCGAGCGGTCCCTGGATTCCAGCAGTAAGTCCAGGGCTTCGACCATCGATGACTTGCCGATCTCGTTGGCGCCGCACACCACGACGACGCCATGGTCGGGGAACTCGATCTCCCGGTGCGTAATCCCGCGGTAATTCGTCAGGGTCAGGCGGTGCAACTTCATGCGGCGCCCTTATCGGTGAGGCGCAGTAACAGCGCCAGCGCCGCTTGCGCGTCGACCGCCGTCTCCGAGTCGCCCTCGCGCGCGGTCGCCACCAACTCGTCGACCGCCGCGGCGGCGAATCCCCCGATACCGAGATCGCTGAATTCGCCGTCGGCCGGGATGACCGCCAGGTCGGTGCGGCGTTCCCACAGGCCGAGCCAGGCATACAACCTCGCGTACTTGTCCAGGCAAGCATCCAGCGCGGCGCGATCGGTGACCGTCAGCGACCCCGTGAGCGCCAACCGCACCACGGTGCGGTCCTTTTCGGTCATCAAGTCCAAGTTGACGTCGAGGTCGGCGATGTCGCGGCGAGTGTCGACCTGTCGGTGCATGGTGACGAACCGCCAGCGGCCGACATGTCGGGATTCGACCGTGACGGCCCGGCGCGGATCGGCTTCGTCGATCTCGACGATGAGGACGTGGCCTGGGTCCGATTCCACGTCGTCGAAGTTGGTGACTTCGGGCGCACCGGAGTACCAGACCCGGCCGCTGTTGCCGACGTGCGTGCGCGAATGCTTGTCCCCCAGCGCCACATAGTGCACCGTGCCGGTCGCCAGCGCGTCGTCGAGCGCGGCGAGCCGAATCAGGGAGGGTTTATCGCGATCGGGGTCCAGAACGTCGACCCCGCCGTGGGCGACCAGGATCCGGGTCACCGGTTCCGGCGTCAGGCCTTCGAGGACTTCGGCGGCCAGGTCGGTCGTCGGGGCTTTGGACCGCCATGGCGCGGCGACGATCTCCAGCCCGGGCCTTAACTCGTGCACACCGGCCCGGTCGAGCACCACCACGTTGTCGGGACGTTCGGCGATGAACAGCGCGCTGGTGTAGACCGAGGATGCGTCCAGCGGATCGTGGTTGCCCGGCAGCAGGTAAACGGGAATCCCGATGGCGCGCATGGCTTCCAGGGACTGTCCGACAACCTGCGGGGGAAGCTGGTTGTGTTCGAAGACATCACCGGACACCACGACGAACTCGGCACCCACCTCCGCCGCCAGCGCCCCCAATCCGGCCACCGCATCCCGGCGGGCCGCGGAGTAACGCGGCTGGGCGTCACCGGCGAGGAAATGCCGGGTCATGCCGAGCTGCCAGTCGGCGGTGTGCAGGAATCGCATGGCGGTGACCCCCTTTCGACTGCGTGGTTACCAGGGCATTGCGAGCTTAAGTCCGCGCACCGACAAGACGCGGGACCTCGCCCGGCAGGTCTCCGAGCGGACCCGGCACCAACACCTTCCACCACCGGAGAAAAGCTCCTGCGTGACGGGGACGATGACGACGACGCGGCATAGGGGTTAGCGTGGCTCCCGTGAAAGACCAGCGCACGTTGCTGTTGATGCGCCACGCGAAATCCGACTACCCGTCGGGGGTCACCGACCACGACCGGCCGCTGGCCTCCCGCGGCATCAAGCAGGCCGGACTCGCCGGTGATTGGTTGCGCGCCAACGCGCCCGCCGTCGACGCCGTCCTGTGCTCCACCGCGACGCGTGCCCGGGAGACGTTGGCCAACACGCGCATCGATGCCCCGGTGCGGTATAGCGAGCGGCTGTACGGCGCCACACCCGGCACCATGATCGAGGAGATCAACACCGTCGCCGACGACGTAAAGACGCTGCTGGTCGTCGGACATGAGCCGACGATGTCCGCCCTCGCCCTCGGCCTGGCCGGCAGTGGCACCGATGCCACTGCGGCCGAGGGAATTTCGGCCAAGTTCCCGACGTCGGCGATCGCGGTGCTGGCCGTGCCGTCCGGATGGGAAGACCTCGAACTCGGCCGCGCGGCATTGATCGGCTTCGAGGTGCCGCGCTGAACTACGAGTTCGTGGCCAGCGTCAGCTCCATCAGCTTGAGGGCCTGGCCGCAGGCGTCGATGCCCGGCGCCTGGGGGTTGACCCACCACCCGACCACTCCGGCCGCGTCGCTGGCTACTCCGCATGCGCCGTTCGGGTCATCCGGGCGCATCACGATCGAATCGATCCCGGCGATATTGCGCGTCTCGACCTTGTACTTCAGGAAGTCTGCGACCTTGCGTTCATTGCTCAGGCTGCCCTGCTCGAACCAGAACCGGGTGATGTCGATCAACCCGGCCGGGTTGGCCGCCTGCCACCGGCAGATGGCGCCGACGAACGTGCTCTGGATGTCGAGCGGGTCGGCACCCACGGTCTTGGCCAGGATGTCGCTGGTGAGCACCTCACACTCCTTGAGCAGGTTCGGATACTGCTGCTGGGAGTTGTTGTTGCGCGTGGGGCCGCCCGCCTTCACGGCGTTGCCGGCGACGGACCTCGAACATCCGGTCAACACCAGTAACGCCGCGATCAAGACGGCTACCACGACGCGCATGCTTCTTCTGGTCATTTGGAGTTCGCAATCGACTGACGCGCCAATTCTTTGGCTATGTCGCATGGCGGCGGGAACGGCTTTTGGCTGAAGCTGATCGACCACTCGATGAAGTCGTCCTGAAACTGGATGCCCACCTCGCATAGCGAGTCACCGAGGTTCGGCTCGTTTCCTATCGCGATGAAGCCGCCGTGTCCGTTGATGTTGATGTCATCGACGCTGGCGCGCGAGAGTTCCTCGGTCTTGCGCTCACGTCCGATCGGGCTGCCGCGATACCAGGAGAAGGAGAAGTGCGGACCGAGGATGCCGCCGCCGGCCAGCCACTGGCAGCCAACGGAGTTCCGGGCGGTGTTGATCAGGCCGGTTACCTTGGTCAGCTCGGCCACCGTCTGATCGCTGATGCCGCCGCACTGGGGGAACATCGGCCCATGGTGTCCCTCCGAATTTCCCGGCGCCGTCGACGACGTCGCCCCCGGTTTGTTGCCCCCCGAATCGGAGCACGCCGCAACCGCGGGGACCAGGATCGCCAAGGCTAACGCCGCACCGGCCAGCGCCCTCGAGTTACGCCGCACCGCTACCCTGCTTTTGCTCAGCCTGCTGCCGGTCCACACGATGCACTGTAGCGGCAGCTCAGCGGGTCAACCACCGACGCGCCTGAGCAGGCGTTTCAGTCGCCCCCACGCGGGTTGGGCCATCCGGCGGCTGCTGCCCACCGCGGGACGCGCCGTATGCGACCCTTACGAAATGCTCCTGGCACTGCTGCGCCAGTACATCCAGCCGTACCGGCGGCTGGTCGCAGTGCTGATGGCGCTCCAGCTGACCAGCACGCTGGCTTCGCTGTACCTGCCGACGGTCAACGCCGCGATAATCGACGAGGGCGTCGCCAAGGGCGACACGGCCACCATCGTCAGGCTCGGCGTGGTGATGCTTTCGGTCACCGGGTTGCAGGCGTTGTGCGCGGTCGCGGCGGTGTACTTCGGCTCGCGGACCGGGATGGGCTTCGGCCGCGACCTGCGTGCCGCGATCTTCGACCACATCACCACCTTCTCCGAGCATGAGACCGCCCGCTTCGGCGCGCCCACGCTGTTGACGCGCAGCACTAACGACGTCCGCCAGATCCAGTACCTGGTTCAGATATCGAGCACCGTGCTGGTCACCGCGCCCATCATGTGCATCGGCGGAATCTTCATGGCCATCCACCAGGAGGCGGCGCTGACCTGGCTGCTGCTGGTCAGCGTTCCCATCATGGCCGTGGCCAATTACTGGGTGATGTCGCACATGCTGCCCCTGTTCCGCAGGATGCAAGGCCTGATCGACGGCATCAATCGGGTGATGCGCGACCAGCTTTCCGGCGTCCGGGTCGTGCGGGCGTTCGCCCGCGAAGCCTACGAGCGCGACCGATTCGCCCGCGCCAACGCCGCCCTGTCGAACACCGCGCTGACCGCCGGCAATTGGCAGGCGGTGATGCTGCCGGTGACCACGCTGACCGTCAACGTGTCCAGCGTCGCGCTGATCTGGTTCGGTGGGCTGCGCATCGATCGTGGCCAAATGCAGGTCGGCTCACTGACGGCGTTTCTCGCTTACTTCACCCAGATCCTCATGGCGGTGTTGATGGCGACCATGACGCTGGTGGTGCTGCCGCGAGCGTCCGTGTGCGCCGAACGGATCACCGAGGTGCTCGCCACCCAGGCCGCGGTCACCGACCCGCCGCGGCCGGTGTTTCCGGGCGGCGGGATCGCCGGGGTGGTGCGCGTGGCGGGTGCGACGTTCACCTATCCGGGCGCCGACCGCCCGGTGCTGCAGGACATTTCGTTGACGGCACGGCCCGGCACTACCACGGCGATCGTCGGTAGCACCGGGTCGGGCAAGTCGACGCTGGTGTCGCTGATCTGCCGGCTCTACGACGTGACCGGCGGCGCCGTCCTGGTCGACGATGTCGATGTCCGCGATTACCACACAGAGCGGCTCTGGTCCGCGATCGGACTGGTTCCCCAACGCGGCTACCTGTTCTCCGGGACCGTGGCCGACAACCTGCGCTACGGCAAGGCGGACGCGACCGACGACGAGATGTGGGAAGCGTTGCGGGTGGCCGACGCCGAGCGATTCGTCCGCGCACACGATGACGGGCTGCGAATGCGGGTGGCCCAGGGCGGAATCAACTTCTCCGGCGGTCAGCGGCAGCGACTGGCGATCGCGCGGGCGGTCATCCGCCGCCCGAGCATCTACCTCTTCGACGACTCGTTCGGAGCTCTCGACGTGCACACCGACGCCCGGGTGCGGGCGTCGCTCACGAAGATAGCGGGCGACGCCACCGTCTTCGTTGTCACCCAACGGGTTTCGACCGCCGCCCAGGCCGACCAGGTGATCGTCATCGACGGCGGGAAGCTGGTGGGCACCGGCACGCACGAATCGCTGCTCACCGACTGCGCCACCTACGCGGAGTTCGCCGACTCGCAGTCGGTGAGCGCCCTGCGATCGGGTCGTGTCGGGGGCGCGCCATGACCGCGGCGGCCACCCGAGGCTTGACCCCGGCCCCGGCCGGGCGGTCGCGCGACTTCTGGGGTTCGGCCGCCCGGCTGGTGAAACGGCTTGCGCCGCAACGCCGGCTGAGCATCGCGGTAATCACCCTGGGCATCACGGGGACGGCGATCGGGGTCGTCGTCCCGCGAATCCTCGGGCACGCCACGGATCTGCTGTTCAACGGCGTGCTCGGCCGACAGCTCCCCGCGGGCATCACCAAGGCGCAGGCCGTCGCCGCGGCCCGGGCCCGGGGCGAGGGCACCTTCGCCGACCTGCTGTCGGGGATGAATGTGGTGCCGGGCAAAGGCGTGGACTTCGGCGCGGTTGCCCGGACCTTGGCCCTGGCGCTGGGCATGTATCTGATTTCGGCCCTGCTGATTTGGGCGCAAGCGCGGCTGCTCAACGTCACGGTGCAACGCACCATGGTCGCGCTGCGTTCCGACGTCGAGGACAAGATCCACCGGCTCCCGCTGTCGTACTTCGATGGGCGCCAACGCGGCGAGCTGCTGAGCCGGGTCACCAACGATATCGACAATGTGCAGTCGTCGCTGTCGATGACCATCAGCCAGCTGGTGACGTCGATCCTGACGGTGGTGGCGGTACTGGCGATGATGGTGTCCATCTCGCCGCTGTTGGCCCTGATCGCGGTCGCGACGGTGCCGCTGTCGTTGGTGGCGACGCGCGCGATCGCGCGGCGCGCGCAGCGGCTGTTCGTGGCGCAGTGGACGAGCATCGGTCGCCTCAACGCGCACATCGAGGAGACCTACAGCGGCTTCACGGTGGTCAAGACGTTCGGCCACCAGGCCGCTGCGCGCAAGCATTTCCGCGATTGCAACGACGACGTTTATCAGGCCAGTTTCGGCGCCCAATTCTTCTCCGGCCTGGTGGCACCGGCGACGGCATTCATCGGCAACCTCGGCTACGTGGCCGTCGCCGTGGTGGGCGGCCTGCAGGTGGCCACCGGCCACATCACTCTCGGCGGTATCCAGGCTTTCATCCAATATGTCCGGCAGTTCAACGCCCCGCTCAGCCAGGTGGCCGGGATGTACAACACCCTGCAGTCCGGGGTGGCCAGCGCTGAGCGGGTGTTCGATCTGCTCGACGAGCAGGAGGAATCGCCGGACCCCGAGCCCGCCCTGCCGCGGCTCGACGGACGCCCGGCCGGACGGGTGGAGTTCCAGCACGTGAGCTTCGGTTACCACCCGAACACCCCGGTGATCCACGACCTGTCGATGGTCGCCGAACCGGGAACCACGGTGGCGATCGTCGGACCCACCGGAGCCGGCAAGACCACGTTGGTGAACCTGCTCATGCGGTTCTACGACGTCGGTTCCGGCCGGATCCTGGTCGACGGGATCGACATCACCACCGTCAGCAGGCAGTCGCTGCGGTCCCGGATCGGCATGGTCTTGCAAGACACCTGGCTCTTCGACGGGACGATCGCGGAGAACATCGCCTACGGGCGGCCCGAGGCCAGTGCGGACGAGGTGGTGGACGCCGCCAAGGCGGCTTACGTCGACCGGTTTGTGCACACCCTGCCGGCCGGCTACGAGACGCGCGTCAGCGGCGGGGGCGGGAATATCAGCGCCGGCGAGAAGCAGCTCATCACCATCGCGCGCGCATTCCTGGCCAGGCCGCGCCTACTGATCCTGGACGAGGCGACCAGCTCGGTCGACACCCGCACCGAAGCACTCATCGCCCGGGCCATGTCCGAGCTTCGCCGGGATCGGACGAGCTTCATTATCGCGCACCGCCTTTCGACGATCCGCGACGCCGACCGCATTGTGGTGGTCGAGGCGGGCCGGATCGTTGAACAAGGCAGTCACGCCGAGTTGTTGGCCCGTCAAGGCGCCTACTACGCCATGACACGGGCCTAGCGCGAGATCCCGCGGCACGGCCTGGCCGCAATCGCGTCGCGGGGAACGCATTTCACTCCCGGTGCCAAAAGTTAGTGTCATTGCGTCGGCCCCGTGGGGATTGCAGCAGAATGGCAAAGGTAGTGACCGGAAGGACCGATAGCCGATGGTGGACAAGTGTCTCGAACTCGGCCTGCTCGGACCGCTGGAGATGCGCGTCGACGGCACGCTGGTGCCCCTGGGCACCCCCAAACAGCGGGCGGTGCTGGCCATGCTGCTGATGAACCGCAACAGTCCGGTGGGGGTGGACCGGCTCATCACGGCCCTGTGGGACGACGAGCCGCCGTCGGGGGCGCGGGCCAGCATTCATTCCTACGTGTCCAACCTGCGTAAGCTGCTCAGCGGCGCCGGCATCGACCCGCGGGCGGTATTGGCCGCCGCGCCTCCCGGATACCGGCTCAACATCGCCGAAAACGATTGCGATCTTGGGCGGTTCATCGCCGAAAAGACGGCGGGCGTGCATGCCGCAGCCACGGGCAGATTCGAAGAGGCCAGCCAGCACTTGGCGGCGGCATTGGCGCAGTGGCGCGGGCCGGTGCTCGAGGACCTGCGCGAGTTCCAGTTCGTCGACACCTTCGCCACTTCCCTTGTCGAGGAGAAGATCCTGGTCCATGGCGCGAAGGCGGAGGCCGAAATCGCTTGCGGGCGTGCGTTCGCCGTGATCACGGAGCTGGAGGTGCTGACCGCGGAACACCCCTACCGCGAGCCGCTGTGGGCCCAATTGATCACGGCCTACTACCTGACCGACCGCCAATCGGACGCGTTGGCCGCCTACCGCCGCGTCAAAACCACTCTGGCCGACGACCTGGGAATCGATCCGGGACCGACACTGCGGTCGCTCAATGAGCAGATCCTGCGGCAGGAACCGCTAGACGTGAAGCGAACCGCCAAGACCGCCGCCGTCGATACGGTCACTGTCCTCGAACAGCACACGATGGTGTCCGGCCAGCAGGCCATCGCATATCTGCACGAGCTCTCGGGACGCAGCTATCCGCTGCGAGCGGCGGCGACCCGGATCGGGCGGCTTGGCGACAACGACATCGTCCTCGACAGCCCCAAAGTCAGCCGCCACCATGCGGTCATCGTCGACACGGGCACCAGCTTCATCATCAA
Source organism: Mycobacterium sp. 852002-30065_SCH5024008 (assembly GCF_001665645.1). NCBI lineage: Bacteria > Bacillati > Actinomycetota > Actinomycetes > Mycobacteriales > Mycobacteriaceae > Mycobacterium > Mycobacterium sp. 852002-30065_SCH5024008. Next base: position 71,109 of record NZ_LZSZ01000050.1, read on the forward strand.
CGACCTCCGCTCGTCCAACGGGGTGCATGTGCAGCATGAGCGAATCCGCTCCGCTGCCACGCTGCGCGACGGCGACCACGTCCGCATCTGCGACCACGAATTCACGTTCCAGATCGCGGCGGACGGCGAGAGCTAGCCATTCGGCCGGG
>NZ_LZSZ01000051.1:0-24733 GCF_001665645.1 Mycobacterium sp. 852002-30065_SCH5024008
GGTGCCGGGGGCGGGGCCGCGCTTGGCGCCGCGCTGGACGGGGCGGCCGCCGGCACCGAGGACTTGACGGGGCTGCTGGATTTCGTGTCGCTCGAACGGCACATGGCGACGCACAGCAGGATCACCGCGACGACGGCGACGAGCGCAAGCCGGGCGAGCCGGGGTTTCACCGGGGTGGCAGGCATCGTCACATCTCCGATCGCGCGGTTAACCGTCGCCAGCGAATACCCAGGCGAGCGCGGTTATCACCACCGCGCCCGCCTGGAGTGACGGTAATCTCAGCCGGTCTCGGCCTCGGTCAGCCGCCCTGGCCGGGCTGCTTGGGCTTGCCGCATTTGCCGTCGGTGGACTGCCGCACGTTGATGCTGGTCGCCTGGAGCGCGCCCCCGTTGTCCATCGTTCCGCGCGCCCAGAGGCACTTACCCTGCGCAATCGCATCGGCGGTCGCGGAGGCCTGCTTGCTGTACTTGGTCTTGCCATCGACCGTCACCGCGGTCTGCGTGGTGTTGCCGCTGGGGTCGGTGCCGGTGACGTTGATGGTGTTACCCGACACCGACGCCACCGAGCCGCGGACCGGGGCCGGCTTCGGGGCCGGCGCGGGTGAGCCCGGGGGCGCCGGGGTGGTGGAACTCGGTCCCGAACCCTGCCCCGCCGGCTTGGCCGGGCAGGCGCCGTTCACGGAGGGGCTGACCTTCACGGACGCCGCGGTGACGGGCTGGCCGCCCTGGGCCGGCTGGGTCGGCCGCACGGTGACGCAGCTGCCGGAGGTGACGTCGGTCAGCGCGGCGGGCGTGGTCTCGGTGACCTTGGTGGTCGAGGTGAAGTTGACCGCGGCGGTGGAATTGTCTTCCTTGGTGACCCGGATGGAGTTGCCCGCCACCGACGCGATCAGGCCGCTGACCCGGGCTTCGCCGCTGGCCGGGGCCGGCGACGTGGTCGTCGAGGTCACCACCGAGGTGGACGTCGAGGTCGACGTCGTCGGGGTTGCTTTGTTGGACGAACTGCACGCGGCGACGGACAACGCGGCGACCCCGGTGACCGCGAGGATCGCGAACCGGGTGCGCCGGGGCGTTGGACAGCTGGCAGACATCAACGTTTCTCCAATCATGGTTGGACCCAACGGAATGGTTATTACCCGTCGAAGCTGTAGCTAACCTGTGTGTGTAATGCGGGGGCGGTCAGAACGCCTGTTCCGGAACGCGCATGATCTCGCCGTCGATGGACTCGATGACTTTGCGCAGGGCTGTGAGCTTCGGAAGCATGTTCTTGGCGAAGAACGCCGCGGTCGCCACCTTGCCCCGATAGAAGGCGGCGTCGGTGCCGCCCGCGTCGGCCAACGCCGCGTGCGCGACCCCCGCCTGCACCAGCAATCGCCAGCCGATCAGCAGATCGCCCACCGCGAGCAGGTAGCGCACCGATCCGAGCCCCACCTTGTAGATCTCGCCTGCGTGCTGCGCGGCGGACATCAGGTATCCGGTCAACGCGCCCGTCATCGCCATGACCTCGTCGAGCGCGGTCTGCAGCAGTTGGGCCTGCGGCTTGAGGGCCTCGTCGCAGGCATCGATGGTCTCGGTGATCTGAGCCGTTACGAACTGCAGGGCCTCGCCGCGGTCGCGAACGATCTTGCGGAAGAAGAAATCCAGCGCCTGGATCGCGGTGGTGCCCTCGTAGAGGGAATCGATCTTGGAGTCCCGGATGTACTGCTCGAGGGGATAGTCCTGCAGGAAGCCCGAACCGCCCAGCGTCTGCAGCGACTCGGTGAGGATTTCGTAGGCCCGTTCGGAGCTCACGCCCTTCACGATCGGCAGCAGTAAGTCGTCGACGCGGTGCGCCATCCCGTGGTCTGCCCCCGAAACATGTTGCGCCACAGCGTCATCCTGGTGCGCGGCGGCGTAGAGGTACAGCGCCCGCAAACCCTCGGCGTAGGCCTTCTGCGTCATCAGGCTGCGGCGCACATCGGGGTGGTGGATGATGGTGACCCGCGGCGCGGTCTTGTCGGCCATCTGCGTCAGGTCTGCGCCCTGCACCCGCTCTTTGGCGAAGGCCAGCGCGTTCAGATAGCCCGTGGACAGGGTGCCGGCGGCCTTCACGCCGATCGTCATGCGCGCGTGCTCGATCACGGTGAACATCTGCGCGATCCCGTTGTGCACGTCGCCGACCAGGTAACCGACGGCGGGCGAATCCGTTGCACCGAAGGTCAATTCGCATGTCGGGGAGGACTTGATCCCCATTTTGTGTTCCAGCCCTGTGGCGAAGACCCCGTTGCGCGCGCCGAGTTCGAACGTGTCCGGGTCGAACAGGAATTGCGGGACGTAGAAGAGGCTAAGCCCTTTGGTGCCCGGGCCGGCGCCCTCCGGCCGGGCCAGCACCAGGTGAAAGACGTTGTCGGCGGTGGTGCCCACGTCCCCGCCGGAGATGAACCGCTTGACGCCCTCGATATGCCAGGTGCCGTCGGGCTGTGCGATGGCCTTGGCCCGACCGGCGCCGACGTCGGAGCCCGCGTCGGGCTCGGTGAGCACCATGGTGGCCGCCCAGCCGCGCTCCACGCCCTCCGCCGCCCAGCGTCGCTGCTCCTCGTTGCCCTCGACGTACAGGGCCTGTGCCATCAACGGGCCGAGGCAGAAGAAGTTGGCGGAAGGGTTGGCGCAGAGGATCATTTCGTTGACCGCCCACGCCAGCGGTGGCGGTGCGGCCATGCCGCCGATCTCTTCGTCGAGCATCAGTCGCCACCAGCCGGCTTCCTTGATCACCTGCACGGTCTTGACCAACTCGTCCGGCACGGTGATCGTGTGCTCGGCGGGGTCGAAGACCGGCGGGTTGCGGTCGGCGAACGCGAAGGACTCGGCCACCGGGCCCTCCGCCAGGCGGGCGGCCTCGGCCAGGATCGTTCGCGCCGTTTCCACGTCGAGGTCGCTATAGCTTCCGGTGCCCAGCACAGCGCCCACGCCGAGCACTTCGAACAGGTTGAACTCGAGATCACGGACGTTAGCGATGTAGTGGCCCAACGCGATTTCCTCACTGGTCCCTGAGGCGGCGAATCGTCCGCATCAGTCTGTCCGACGTGGGAAAACGTACGCAACCGTAACCTACGGCGGGCCGCGGGCCGGTTACGCGTCAATGTCGTCACGGCGAACCGGGCGCGAGCCCGCATCCTTTGCGCGGCAGGCAAACCTGGGAACGGGGTTCGGATGGCCCGGCAGGTCCGGCGTGGTCGGGCATCAGCGGCCTGGCAACCGGGGAACATCACGTCGCGTTCGGGCGTTATGGCAAATGTGACAACACTCGATCTCACCGCTGAGAAGTTCAACGAAACCATCGAGGGCAACGACATCGTGCTCGTCGATTTCTGGGCGTCCTGGTGCGGGCCGTGCCGCCAGTTCGGGCCCACATTCGAGGCGTCCGCGCAGAAGCACCCCGACATCGTGCACGCCAAGGTCGACACCGAGGCCGAGCAGCAGCTGGCCGCGGCCGCCCAGGTCCGTTCCATCCCCACGCTGATGGCCTTCAAAAAGGGCAAACTGCTGTTCAACCAGGCCGGGGCGCTGCCGCCGGCTGCTCTCGAAGACTTGGTGCAGCAAATCAAGGCGTTCGACGTCGACGCGGCCCAGGCCGGTCAAGCCGAATAGCCCCGACACCGCTGCGCGCAGGGCGGCGCCCGGCTACGCGCTAGGTTGCTTGGGTGAGTCTGGTACTGGTAGAGCACCCGCGGCCCGGCGTCGCGCTGATAACCCTCAATCGGCCCGAGCGGATGAACTCCATGGCTTTCGACGTCATGGTGCCGCTCAAAGAGGCCCTGGAGAAGGTCAGGTACGACAATTCGGTGCGCGTGGTCGTGCTGACCGGGGCGGGCCGCGGTTTCTCCTCGGGCGCCGACCACAAGTCCGCGGGCTCTGTGCCCCACGTCGAGGGGCTGACCCGCCCGACCTACGCGCTGCGTTCCATGGAGATCCTCGACGAGGTCATCCTGGGGCTGCGCCGCCTGCATCAGCCGGTGATCGCCGCGGTCAACGGCCCGGCCATCGGCGGCGGGTTGTGTTTGGCGCTGGCCGCCGACATCCGGGTCGCCTCGACGGGTGCGTACTTTCGCGCGGCCGGCATCAACAACGGCCTGACCGCCAGCGAACTGGGGCTGAGCTACCTGCTGCCCCGGGCCATCGGCTCGTCGCGGGCGTTCGACATCATGCTGACCGGCCGCGATGTCACCGCGGAGGAGGCCGAGCGCATCGGGCTGGTGTCGTGCCAAGTGCCCGACGAGCAGCTGCTGGACACCTGCTACGCCATCGCCGCGCGGATAGCGGCGTTCTCACGGCCGGGAATCGAGTTGACCAAGCGCACACTGTGGAGTGGACTGGACGCCGGTAGCCTGGAAGGGCACATGCAAGCCGAGGGCTTGGGTCAGCTGTTCGTTCGTCTGCTCACCGCCAACTTCGAAGAAGCGGTTGCCGCGCGCGCGGAGCGACGCCCGCCGGTATTCACCGACGACAAGTAGCCGTAGGAAAAGGGAGAAGATGTGATCACTGCCACGGACCTCGAGGTCCGCGCTGGTGCGCGCATCCTGCTCTCACCCGACGGTCCGGATCTGCGCATTCAGCCGGGCGACCGCATCGGGCTGGTCGGCCGCAACGGCGCGGGCAAGACGACGACTCTGCGCATCCTGGCGGGGGAGACCGAGCCGTATGCAGGCGCCGTCGCGCGCGCCGGTGAAATCGGTTATCTGCCACAGGATCCCAAAGAAGGCGACCTCGAGGTGCTGGCCCGCGACCGCGTCCTGTCGGCCCGCGGCCTGGATGTTCTGCTCACCGATCTGGAAAAGCAGCAGGCGTTGATGGCCGAGGTCGCCGACGACGACGCCCGGGACCGCGCCATCCGCCGCTACGGGCAGCTGGAGGAGCGGTTCGTCGCGTTGGGCGGCTACGGCGCCGAGAGCGAGGCCAGCCGCATCTGCGCCAGCCTCGGACTGCCGGACCGGGTGCTGACGCAGAAGCTGCGCACGCTGTCCGGCGGGCAGCGCCGCCGGGTGGAGCTGGCGCGCATCCTGTTCGCCGCGTCCGACACCGGGGCGGGATCGTCGACCACCCTGCTGCTCGACGAGCCGACCAACCACCTGGACGCGGATTCCGTGGGTTGGCTGCGCGATTTCCTCCGATCGCACACCGGCGGCCTGGTCATCATCAGCCACAACGTCGAGCTGCTCGCCGATGTGGTGAACCGGGTGTGGTTCCTGGACGCCGTGCGCGGCGAGGTCGACGTCTACAACATGGGCTGGCAGAAGTACCTGGACGCCCGGGCCACCGACGAACAGCGGCGGCGTCGTGAACGCGCCAACGCCGAACGCAAGGCCGCCGCGTTGCGCACGCAGGCCGCCAAGCTGGGCGCCAAGGCCACCAAAGCCGTTGCGGCACAGAACATGTTGCGCCGCGCCGACCGGATGATGGCCGCGCTCGACGAGGAGCGGGCCGCCGACAAGGTGGCCCGGATCAAGTTCCCCACCCCGGCCCCGTGCGGGCGCACGCCGTTGGTCGCCAAGGGACTGAGCAAGTCGTACGGGTCGCTGGAGGTGTTCAGCGGTGTCGATCTGGCCATCGACCGCGGTTCTCGGGTGGTGGTGCTGGGGCTGAACGGGGCCGGCAAGACCACACTGCTGCGTCTGCTGGCCGGCAGCGAGGAGCCCGACACCGGCGGGCTGGAGCCCGGACACGGTTTGCGCATGGGCTATTTCGCACAGGAGCACGACACGCTCGACAACGACGCGAGCGTCTGGGAGAACATCCGGCACGCCGCACCGGATTCGGGTGAGCAGGATCTGCGCGGCCTGCTGGGCGCGTTCATGTTCAGCGGGCCGCAACTCGACCAGCCGGCGGGCACCCTGTCGGGTGGTGAGAAAACCCGGCTCGCGCTAGCGGGCCTGGTGGCGTCGACGGCGAACGTCCTGCTGCTCGACGAGCCGACGAACAACCTCGATCCCGCCTCGCGCGAACAGGTGCTGGACGCGCTGCGCAGCTACCAGGGTGCGGTGGTGCTGGTGACGCACGACCCGGGCGCCGCCGAAGCCCTCGACCCGCAGCGCGTTGTGCTGCTGCCCGACGGCACCGAGGATTTCTGGTCCGACGAATACCGGGACTTGATCGAGCTCGCCTGACTTCTGGGTGCTTTTCGGCCAATTCCGCCCGCGGCCGACGGCGGGTTCTTACTCTGGGTGCTTGTCGATCGTGTTCGGGCGCGGAGGGCATCCATGAAAAGGACACTGCAAAGGTCGAAGCAGACCCGGGAACAGTTGCTGTTCGAGCTGCGCAACGCCTACGAGGGCGGGGCCAGCATCCGCACGCTGGCCGCGTCCACCGGCAGGTCGTACGGATCGGTGCACAGCATGCTGCTCCAGGCCGGCGCCACGATGCGCGGCCGCGGCGGGCCCAACCACACCTCGCGATCCGCGCGGGTATAGCGTCACTGCGAAATCACGTCCCCTTGTTCGCAGTGACGCTATGCCTGCGGCCCAGAGTCGTTGCGGCGCACCGAATTCTCCACCAGGTCGAGCACGGCGGATAACCGGCGCGGATCTTCGCCTGACGCCAGCCGGGCCACCAGGCCGTCGAGCACCAACTCCAGGTAGCACTGCAAAACGTCGCCGGGAACGTCGTCGCGGACCCGGTGCGCCTCCTTCTGCCGGCGCAATCGATCGGTCGTCGCCGCCGCCAGTTCCGCTGACCGCTCCGCCCAACCTCGGCTGAACTCCGGATCGTTACGCAGCTTGCGTGCGATCTCCAACCTGGTCGCCAGCCAGTCGAACTGCTCCGGCGCGGCGAGCATGTCGCGCATCACCTGGATGAGGCCCGCGCGCGACGCCACGTCGGCCATCCGCTCGGCATCTTCGCGCGCCAGCGCGAAGAACAGCGCGTCCTTGTCGCGGAAGTGGTGGAAGATCGCACCGCGCGACATCCCGATCGCCTGTTCCAGCCGCCGCACCGTGGCCTTGTCATAGCCGTATTCGGCGAAGCAGCGGCGAGCACCGTCGAGGATCTGGCGGCGGCGCGCCGCCAGATGGCCCTCGCTTACCTTGGGCACGACTTGGGACTAGCCGGACTTCAGCATGTTGCGCAGCACGTACTGCAGGATGCCGCCGTTGCGGTAGTAGTCGGCCTCTCCCGGAGTGTCGATGCGCACCACCGCGTCGAACTCGACCGGGTCGCCGCCATCCTTGGTGGCTTTGACGCGCACCGTCTTTGGCGTCTTGCCGTCATTGAGTGCCTCGATGCCGGTGATGTCGAACACCTCGGTGCCGTCCAGCCCCAATTCCTTGGCGGACTTGCCCTCCGGGAACTGCAGCGGGATCACGCCCATGCCGATCAGGTTGGAGCGGTGGATGCGCTCGAACGACTCGGCGATCACCGCGCGCACGCCCAGCAGCAGCGTGCCCTTGGCCGCCCAGTCGCGTGAGGAGCCGGACCCATATTCCTTACCGCCCAGCACCACCAGCGGAATGTCCTGCGCCGCATAGTTTTGCGCGGCGTCGTAGATGAACGCCTGCGGCGCGCCGTCCTGCGTGAAGTCGCGGGTGTAGCCGCCGGAAACGTCGTCGAGCAACTGGTTGCGGAGCCGGATGTTGGCGAAGGTGCCGCGGATCATCACCTCGTGGTTGCCGCGCCGGGAGCCGAAGGAGTTGTAGTCCTTGCGATCGACGCCGTGCTCGTCGAGGTACTGCGCCGCGGGCGTCCCCGGCTTGATGGCACCGGCGGGGGAGATGTGGTCGGTAGTCACCGAGTCGCCCAGCAGCGCCAGCACCCGCGCACCGGTGATGTCGCTGACCGGCTCCGGCTCCGCCGACATCCCCTCGAAGTACGGGGGCTTGCGCACGTAGGTCGAATCCTGGTTCCACTCAAAGGTATTGCCGCTCGGGGTGGGCAGGTTGCGCCAGCGCTCGTCGCCCTTGAACACGTCGGCGTAGTTCTTGGTGAACATCTCCTGGCTGATCGCCGAGGCGATGGTGTCCGACACGTCCTTCTGCGACGGCCAGATGTCTTTGAGGAAGACGTCGTTGCCGTCCTTGTCGGTGCCCAGCGGCTGCTGATCGAAGTCGAAGTCCATGCTCCCGGCCAACGCGTAGGCGACCACCAGCGGCGGGGACGCCAGGTAGTTCATCTTCACGTCGGGGTTGATCCGGCCCTCGAAGTTGCGGTTACCGGACAGCACCGCCGACACCGACAGGTCGTTGTCGTTGATCGCCTTGGAAATCTCCTCGGGCAAAGGGCCGGAGTTACCGATGCACGTGGTGCAGCCGTAGCCGACGAGGTAGAAGCCGAGCTTCTCCAAATACGGCCACAGGCCGGCCTTGTCGTAGTAGTCGCTGACCACCTGCGAACCGGGCGCCATCGAGGTCTTCACCCACGGTTTGGACGCCAACCCCTTCTCGACGGCATTGCGGGCCAGCAGCGCCGCACCGAGCATCACCTCGGGGTTGGAGGTGTTGGTGCACGACGTGATGGCCGCGATCACCACCGCGCCGTGGTCGAGCTCGAACTCGCCGCGGTCCTCGGACTTCACCCGCACCGGGTTGCTGACCCGGCCCTTGGCATGTGCCGCAGCCGATTCGAACTTCGGGGCGTCGTCGGCGTGACCGTTCTCCAGCGCCCCGGGGTCGCTGGCCGGGAAGGACTCGTCGACGGCCTCGTCGAGCTTGGAGTACTCCTTCTTGTCCGGGTCGTCGCCGACGTAGTCGCCGATCTGCGCGCGGAACGTGGACTTCGCGTCCGACAACGCGATTCGGTCCTGCGGGCGCTTCGGCCCGGCGATCGACGGCACCACGTCGGACAGGTTCAGTTCGAGGTATTCGGAGAAGGCCGGCTCGTGCTTGGGGTCGTGCCACATGCCCTGCTCTTTGGCGTACGCCTCGACCAGCGCCAGCTGCTCTTCGTTGCGGCCGGTGAACCGCAGGTAGGAGATGGTCTCCTCGTCGATCGGGAAAATCGCTGCGGTGGAACCGAATTCGGGGCTCATGTTGCCCAGGGTGGCGCGGTTGGCCAGCGGCACCTCGGCCACGCCCTCGCCGTAAAACTCGACGAACTTGCCGACGACGCCGTGCTTGCGCAGCATCTCGGTGACGGTCAGCACGACGTCGGTGGCGGTGACGCCCGCCTGGATCTCACCGGTCAGCTTGAACCCGACGACTCGCGGGATCAGCATCGAGACCGGCTGGCCGAGCATCGCGGCCTCGGCCTCGATGCCGCCGACGCCCCAGCCCAGGACGCCGAGGCCGTTGACCATCGTGGTGTGCGAGTCGGTGCCCACGCAGGTGTCGGGATACGCCACTCCGTCGCGCTCCATCACGACACTTGCCAGGTACTCGATGTTCACCTGGTGGACGATGCCGGTGCCCGGCGGCACCACCTTGAAGTCGCGGAAAGCGCCTTGGCCCCAACGCAAGAACTGGTAGCGCTCCCCGTTGCGCTGGTACTCGATTTCGACGTTGCGCTCGAAGGCGTCGGCGGTGCCGAACAGATCGGCGATCACCGAGTGGTCGATCACCAGGTCGGCCGGCGCCAGCGGGTTCACCTTCTCCGCCTTGCCGCCGAGGTCGCCGATGGCCTCACGCATGGTGGCCAAGTCGACGATGCACGGCACCCCGGTGAAGTCCTGCATCACCACGCGGGCGGGCGTGTACTGGATCTCAATGCTGGGCTCCGCCTTGGGATCCCAGTTCGCGATGGCCTCGATGTGATCCTTGGTGATGTTGGCGCCGTCCTCGTTGCGCAGCAGATTCTCGGCGAGGACTTTGAGGCTGTAGGGGAGTTTCTCGGTGTTGGGGACGGCGTCGAGGCGATAGATCTGATAACTCTTGTCGCCGACCTTGAGGGTGTCGCGTGCTCCGAACGAGTTCACAGAATCTTCTTTAGTCACTTCAACTCCCGGGATTAAGTTCTCCGGCCGACGGGCCGTGTCGGCGGTGCGGTGCTACTTTAACAGTACGCTTGTCCTGCATTACGGCGGGGCGCCCGTAGGTCCAGTCTTATCGCGTAAGTCGGCGGTTTAAACCCCCCGAAATGAAGTCGCGTACGGTGCCTGTAGCGCTACGGCAGGAGGGACATCATGACCTTGCACCCGGTGCTACCCGTCTACATCCCGCAAGACGTCGACATGACCGCGGTCAAGGCCCAGGTCGCCGCCACCGGCGTCAGCGCGCCGGCGGCGGACATGCCCGGCCTGCTGCACATCGTCGACGAGGCCCATGCCAAGGGCATCAACCTCAAGATCGTGCTGCTCGACCACAACCCGCCGAACGACACCCCGCTGCGCGACATCTCCACCGTGGTCGGCGCCGACTACCACGACTCCACCGTCCTGACGCTGAGCCCGAACTACGTCGGCAGCTACAGCACCCAGTTCCCGCGGGTGACACTCGAGGCCGGCGAGGACATCGCCAAAACGGGCAACCCGGTGGTCTCGGCGCAACACTTCGTCAACGAGCTGAGCGCCCCGGAATTTCCCTGGACCGGCCTGACCATCTTCCTGTTGCTCGCCGTGCTCGCGGCGGCCGTCGGGGCCCGGATCCTGCAGGTGCGCAGCCGACGCTCAGCAACCCCGGCGGATTCGGCCGGAGCGCAGGAAGTGACGCCCACCAACACGGCCTAGCCATGCGCATCCGCCCCAGCCTGCCCCATCGGTCGGCCCCCCGGACGTCGTCGCGGCAAACACGGTAGATAACTGTTCGGTCACATTAAACGCACGTAGAGAGTGCGATTTCTGTGGAGCGTTTGCACGCCCAAAGGTGTGACGTACGGTGCAAATGATGCTGGTGTTGTCTTTGGCGCCCTTAACGAACTCTGTGGCCGGCGCCGCCCGTCGCGTTGAGCCGTAGGAGACCTGAGTCGAATGAGACGCACACGCCGGGGCTCTACTGCGCAGCCGGTCGCAAGGCTGGTCCGGCCGGTCGTGCCGTCGGTCGTGAGCGTGGCCCTGCTGCTGTGCACGCCCGGGCTCGCACACGGTGATCCCGCGGCCGACAGCTTGGCCGGGTTGATCGCCAACGTCGCCAAGGCCAACCAGCGCCTGGAAAACCTGAGCGCCGAAATTCAGACCGAACAGGAGAGCGTCAATAAGGCACTGGTCGACGTCGAGACCTCCCGCGACAACGCCGCCGCCGCCCAACACGATCTGGAGACCAGCCAGCAGTCGGTCAAAGACGCCAACGCCGCGATCGCCGCGGCGCAGCAGCGGTTCGACACGTTCGCGGCGGCCACCTATATGAATGGCCCGTCGAGCGCTTACCTGACCGCCAGCAGCCCCGACGACATCATCGCCACCGAGGCGGCCGCCAAGACTTTGTCCGCGAGTTCCCAGACGGTGATGGCCAAGCTGCAGCGGGCGCGGACCGAACAGGTGAACAACGAATCGGCGGCGCGGCTGGCCAAGCGGAAGGCCGACAAAGCCGCGGCCGACGCCAAGGGCAGTCAGGATGCCGCGGTGGCGGCGCTGACCGATTCCAAGCGTAAGTTCGACGAACAGCGCGACCAGGTCGCTCGCCTGGCCGCCGAACGTGACGAGGCTCAGGCCAAACTCGAAGCGGCCAAACGGCAATGGGCTTCCGGCCCGGGCGGTCCCGCGGCTCCGGTGTCGGGCGACCGGTGGGAGACCGGCTCGCCGGGCGCGCCGGCGCCGCAGGCCGGGGCCCGCCGCTGGGACGGTGGGTGGGACCCCACCCTGCCGATGATTCCCAGCGCGAACGTCCCGGGTGACCCGATCGCGGTCATCAACCAGGTGCTGGGCATCTCGGCCACCTCGACGCAGGTCACCGCCGGGCTGGGCCGCAACTTCCTGCAGCAGATCGGCATCCTCAAGCCCGACGACACCGGCATCACCAACGCGGCGCCGGGTGGAACGTCCGGGCGGATCCCCCGGGTCTACGGGCGACAGGCCAGCGAGTACGTGATCCGGCGCGGGATGTCGCAGATCGGCGTGCCCTACTCCTGGGGCGGCGGCAACGCGGCCGGGCCGAGCAAGGGCATCGACTCCGGGGCCGGCATCACCGGCTTCGACTGTTCGGGGCTGGTCCTGTACTCCTTCGCCGGGGTGGGCATCAAGTTGCCGCACTACTCGGGCTCGCAGTACAACCTGGGCCGCAAGATCCCGTCCTCGCAGATGCGCCGCGGCGACGTGATCTTCTACGGCCCCGGCGGCAGCCAGCACGTGACGATCTACCTCGGTGACGGCCAGATGCTCGAGGCTCCCGACATCGGTCTGAAGGTCCGTGTCGCGCCGGTGCGCACCAGCGGTATGACGCCCTACGTGGTCCGCTACATCGAGTGGTGAACGAATGAGCACTGAACGGGGAGCTATGCGCCGCAAGCGGATTCGTCTGATCAACTTCGCCCGGATCACCACCGTGGTGACCGGGCTGATGTTGTCTGTCGCCGCCCCGACGCCCATCGCCGTGGCCGACCCCGGCGGGTGGGATCCCACCCTGCCGGCGACGATCAGCGCGGGCGCCCCCGGGGACCCGCTTGCCGTCGCCAACGCCTCGCTGCAGGCCACCGCGCAGGCCACCCAAACGACGATGGACCTGGGCAGGCAATTCCTCGGCGGCCTCGGAATCAACATCCTGGGCGACCCGGCTCCCACCGCGGCCAGCCCCACCAATCCCGGCGCCAAGATCCCGCGTGTCTACGGTCGGCAGGCCATCGAGTACGTGATCAAGCGGATGGGGTCGCAGATGGGCGTCCCGTACTCGTGGGGTGGTGGCTCGCTGGACGGTCCCAGCAAGGGCGTCGGCGACGGCGCCAACATCAACGGCTTCGACTGCTCGGGGCTGATGCGCTACGGCTTCGCCGGGGCCGGCGTGCTGATCCCGCGGTTCTCCGGTGACCAGTACAACGCGGGCCGGCACATCCCGCAGGACCAGGCCAGGCGCGGTGACCTCATCTTCTACGGGCCGAACGGCGGCCAGCACGTCACCATGTATCTGGGCAACGGCCAGATGCTGGAGGCGTCCAGCCTCGCCGGCAAGGTGACCGTCAGCCCGGTTCGCACGCCCGGCATGACGCCGTTCCTGACTAGGATCATCGAGTACTGATCCAGGTGTGTTCGCCCGGCGGGATCCCGGGGGCGAACCACCAGCGTCGACGGAATCCGGTGGGCCTGGAATAGTTGGACGCGGGCACGTCGCGGCCCCACGAAAGTCGTGGTGCAAGCAGTCGTGTCCGATTGAGCTGTGGAGGGTTATTGATGACAGCAGCAGGTGGGCCGCCTCCGGGCGCCAGCGGTTACTCGGGCCCGGGTGGTCCTTCCGGCTCGCCGGCCCATGACGCGCCGTCCGGCGGCGGCAACGGCCTGGCCGCCGAGGTCCACACCCTGGAGCGGGCCATCTTCGAGGTCAAGCGGATCATCGTCGGGCAGGACCAGCTCGTCGAGCGCATGCTGGTCGGTCTGCTCTCCAAGGGGCACGTGTTGCTCGAGGGTGTCCCCGGCGTGGCCAAGACGCTGGCCGTCGAGACCTTCGCCAAGGTCGTGGGCGGCACGTTCGCCCGCATCCAGTTCACGCCCGACCTGGTGCCCACCGACATCATCGGTACCCGCATCTACCGGCAGGGCAAGGAAGAGTTCGACACCGAGCTCGGCCCGGTGGTGGTGAACTTCCTGCTCGCCGACGAGATCAACCGCGCGCCCGCCAAGGTGCAGTCGGCGCTGCTGGAGGTCATGCAGGAACGCCAAGTGTCCATCGGTGGCAAGAGGTTCCCGCTGCCCAACCCGTTCCTGGTGATGGCCACCCAGAACCCGATCGAGCACGAGGGCGTGTACCCGCTCCCCGAGGCCCAGCGGGACCGCTTCCTGTTCAAGATCAACGTGGGCTACCCGTCCCCGGAAGAGGAGCGGGAGATCATCTACCGGATGGGTGTGCGGCCGCCGGAGCCCAAGCAGATCCTGAACACCGGCGACCTGTTGCGGCTGCAGGACATCGCGGCCAACGGCTTCGTCCACCACGCGCTGGTCGACTACGTGGTGCGCGTCGTCATGGCCACCCGTTATCCCGAGCAACTCGGGATGAACGACGTCAAGACGTGGATCTCGTTCGGTGCGTCCCCGCGTGCCTCGCTGGGCATCATCGCGGCGTCCCGCTCGCTGGCGCTGGTGCGCGGCCGCGACTACGTGATCCCGCAAGACGTCGTGGACGTCATTCCCGACGTCCTGCGGCACCGATTGGTGCTCACCTACGACGCGCTCGCCGACGAGATCTCGCCGGAGATCGTCATCAACCGGATCCTGCAGACGGTCGCCCTGCCTCAGGTGAACGCCGTTCCGCAGCAAGGGCAGTCGGTGCCCCCGGCGATGCAGGCCGCCGGCGCGGCTAGCGGTCGGTGACCGACCCCCAGCAGCCGGCGGTGCCGCATCCGCCATCGATGCAGCGCGGGCAGATCGTCGACCCGAAGCTGGCGGCGGCGCTGCGGCAGCTCGAGCTGACGGTCAAGCGCAAGCTCGACGGCGTCCTGCACGGCGACCACCTCGGCCTGATCCCCGGGCCGGGCTCGGAGCCGGGGGAGTCACGCGAGTACCAGCCCGGCGACGACGTCCGGCGGATGGACTGGGCCGTGACCGCGCGCACCATGCACCCCCACGTCCGGCAGATGATCGCCGACCGCGAGCTGGAGACCTGGATGGTGGTCGACATGTCGGCCAGCCTGGACTTCGGCACCGTCGGGTGCGAGAAGCGGGACCTGGCGGTCGCGGCCGCGGCCGCGATCACGTTCCTCAACAGCGGCGGCGGCAACCGGCTGGGCGCGCTGATCGCCAACGGCGAGACGATGGTCCGGGTCCCGGCGCGCTCCGGGCGCCAGCACGAGCAGACGCTGCTGCGCACCATCGCCACCACCCCCAGGGCGCCGGTCGGGGTGCGCGGTGACCTGGCGATGGCCATCGACGCGTTGCGCCGCCCGGAACGCCGCCGCGGCATGGCGGTGATCATCAGCGACTTCCTGGGGCCGATCAACTGGATGCGCCCGCTGCGCGCGATCGCGGCAAGGCACGAGGTGCTTGCCATTGAGGTGCTCGACCCCCGCGACGTCGAACTGCCCGACATCGGCGACGTCGTGCTGCAGGACGCCGAGTCCGGCGTGACCCGCGAATTCACCATCGATGCGCAGCTGCGTGACGATTTCGCCAAGGCGGCCGCGGCGCACCGCGCCGAGGTGGCGCGCACCATCCGCAGCTGCGGGGCCCCGGTGCTGGCGCTGCGCACCGACCGCGATTGGATCGCCGACATCGTCCGTTTCGTCGAGTCCCGCAGGCGCGGTGCATTGGCGGGGCGGCAGTGACATTGCCGCTTTTCGGCCCGATGTCCTTGTCGGGCTTCGAACACTCGTGGTTCTTCCTGTTCCTGCTTGTGGTCGCCGGGCTCGCCGCGATGTACGTGCTCATGCAGCTGGCGCGACAGCGGCGGATGCTGCGATTCGCCAACATGGAGCTGTTGGAAAGCGTTGCGCCCAAACGGCCTTCGCGGTGGCGGCACGTGCCGGCCATCCTGCTGGTGGCGTCGCTGGTGCTGTTCACCATCGCGATGGCCGGGCCGACGCACGACGTCCGCATTCCACGCAACCGCGCGGTGGTGATGCTGGTGATCGACGTGTCGCAGTCGATGCGGGCCACCGACGTGCAGCCCAACCGGATGGCGGCCGCACAGGAGGCGGCCAAGCAGTTCGCCGACGAGCTGACACCGGGCATCAACCTGGGGCTGATCGAGTATGCGGGGACCGCCACCGTGCTGGTGCAACCGACGACCAACCGGGAGGCGACCAAGAACGGGCTGGACAAGCTGCAGTTCGCCGACCGCACCGCCACGGGCGAGGGCATCTTCACAGCGTTGCAGGCCATCGCGACCGTGGGCGCGGTGATCGGGGGTGGCGACAAGCCGCCGCCGGCGCGCATCGTGTTGTTCTCCGACGGCAAGGAGACGATGCCGACCAACCCGGACAACCCGAAGGGCGCGTTCACCGCCGCGCGCACCGCCAAAGACCAGGGTGTGCCCATCTCGACGATTTCGTTCGGCACTCCGTATGGCTTCGTCGAGATCAACGACCAGCGCCAGCCCGTGCCCGTCGACGATTCCACGATGAAGAAGGTTGCCGAGCTCTCCGGCGGGAGCTGGTACAGCGCCGGTAGCTTGACCGAGCTGAAAAACGTGTACGCGACGCTGCAGCAGCAGATCGGCTACGAGACGATCAAAGGCGACGCCAGCGTCGGCTGGGTGCGGCTGGGTGCGCTGGTGTTGGCGTTGGCGGCCTTGGCGGCGCTGCTCATCAACCGCCGCCTGCCGACGTAATTGCCCCCTTTGACCCCGAGCTGGGGGTACCGCCCGCTTGCGGGGGACACGCCAGCGTGACTCGGGCTACATCCCAGGGGGACATTTCAACCACGCGGGACCCAGGCGCTAGGTTGACGGGGTGACTGACACGGCCACCGAGAACACCACCGAAAGTGCCGCCGACGGCGGCAAACCCGCATTCGTATCCCGTTCGGTCCTGGTGACGGGCGGAAACCGGGGAATCGGTCTGGCGATCGCGCGGCGGCTGGCAGCCGACGGCCACAAGGTTGCCGTCACGCACCGCGGATCCGGGGCGCCCGACGGGCTGTTCGGCGTCGTGTGTGACGTCACCGACAACGATGCGGTCGACCGCGCCTTCAAAGAGGTCGAGGAGCACCAGGGTCCGGTCGAGGTGCTGGTGTCCAACGCCGGCATCTCGAAGGACGCCTTCCTCATCCGGATGACCGAGGAGCGTTTCGAGGAGGTCATCAACGCCAACCTCACCGGGGCGTTCCGCGTGGCACAGCGGGCGTCGCGCAGCATGCAACGCAAGCGGTTCGGCCGCATCATCTTCATCGGGTCGGTGTCCGGCATGTGGGGCATCGGCAACCAGGCCAACTACGCGGCCGCCAAGGCCGGCCTGATCGGCATGTCCCGCTCGATCTCCCGCGAGCTGTCCAAGGCCGGGGTGACCGCCAACGTGGTCGCCCCCGGATACATCGACACCGAGATGACCCGCGCGCTGGACGAGCGGATCCAGGCGGGCGCACTGGAATTCATCCCGGCCAAGCGGGTCGGCACCGCCGAGGACGTCGCCGGGGCGGTCAGCTTCCTGGCGTCCGAGGATGCGGGCTACATCGCCGGGGCGGTCATCCCGGTCGACGGCGGCATGGGCATGGGCCACTGAATTCACCTAAGACACAAGGACATTAAGGACAGACATGGCAGGACTGCTCGACGGCAAACGGATTCTGGTCTCCGGGATCATCACCGACTCGTCGATCGCGTTTCACATCGCCAAGGCGGCCCAGGAAGCGGGGGCGCAGTTGGTGCTGACCGGGTTCGACCGGTTGCGCCTGATCCAGCGCATCGCCGACAGGCTGCCGGAGAAGGCCCCCCTGATCGAACTCGACGTGCAGAACGAGGAGCATCTCAACAGCCTCGCCGAGCGGGTTACCGCCGAGATCGG
The DNA here is from genome assembly GCF_001665645.1 of Mycobacterium sp. 852002-30065_SCH5024008. NCBI lineage: Bacteria > Bacillati > Actinomycetota > Actinomycetes > Mycobacteriales > Mycobacteriaceae > Mycobacterium > Mycobacterium sp. 852002-30065_SCH5024008. The sequence continues at coordinate 17,472 of NZ_LZSZ01000051.1, forward strand.
TGAGGGCAACAAGCTGGACGGGGTGGTGCACTCGATCGGCTTCATGCCGCAGACCGGGATGGGTATCAACCCGTTCTTCGACGCGCCCTACGAGGACGTTTCCAAGGGCATCCACATCTCCGCGTATTCGTATGCGTCGCTGGCCAAGGCGCTGCTGCCGATCATGAACCCCGGCGGGTCCATCGTCGGCATGGACTTCGACCCCAGCCGGGCCATGCCGGCCTACAACTGGATGACGGTGGCCAAGAGCGCGCTGGAATCGGTCAATCGGTTCGTCGCCCGCGAGGCAGGCAAGTTCGGGGTGCGCTCGAATCTCGTTGCAGCGGGCCCCATCCGGACGCTGGCGATGAGCGCGATCGTCGGCGGTGCGCTCGGCGAGGAGGCCGGCGCCCAGATGCAGCTGCTGGAAGAGGGCTGGGACCAGCGCGCACCGATCGGCTGGAACATGAAGGACCCCACACCGGTCGCCAAAACGGTGTGCGCCCTGCTCTCGGACTGGCTACCGGCCACCACCGGCACCATCATCTTCGCCGACGGCGGCGCCAGCACCCAATTGCTGTAAGCGCTAATGGAATTCGATGCCGTCCTGCTGCTGTCCTTCGGTGGCCCGGAGGGGCCCGAGCAGGTGCGGCCGTTCCTGGAGAACGTCACCCGCGGCCGCAACGTGCCGCCCGAACGCCTAGACGACGTCGCACAGCACTACCTGCATTTCGGTGGGGTGTCACCGATCAACGGGATCAACCGCGCCCTGATCGCCGAGCTCCAGGCGGAGCAGGACCTGCCGGTCTACTTCGGCAACCGCAACTGGGATCCCTATGTTGAAGAAACCGTAAAAAACATGCGCGACAACGGCGTTCGGCGTACCGCGGTGTTCACCACGTCGGCATGGAGTGGCTACTCGAGCTGCACGCAGTACACCGAAGACATCGCCCGGGCGCGCCGCGCGGCCGGACCCGACGCGCCCGAGCTGGTCAAGCTACGGCCCTACTTCGACCACCCGCTCTTCGTCGAGATGTTCGCCGGCGCCGTCGCGGCGGCGGCACAGAGCGTGCCCGATGGCGCGAGGCTGGTGTTCACCGCCCACTCGGTTCCGGTGGCCGCCGACCGGCGCCTGGGCCCGAGGCTGTACAGCCGTCAAGTCGCCTATGCCGCAAGGCTTGTCGCGGCCGAGGTGGGATACTCCGATTTCGATCTGGCCTGGCAGTCGCGTTCGGGCCCGCCGCAGGTGCCGTGGCTGGAACCCAGTGTCGAGGACCATCTCTCCGCGCTGGCCGGGGCGGGCACCGAGGCCGTCATCGTCTGCCCGATCGGGTTTGTCGCCGACCACATCGAGGTGGTCTGGGATCTTGACGAGGAGTTGCGAACCCAGGCCGAGGCGGCGGGGCTGGCGTTCGCCCGGGCCGCCACGCCCAACGCCGATCGCCGATTCGCCCGGCTGGCCGCCGATCTCATCGATGAGCTGCGCACCGGCCGGCAGCCGGCCCGGGTGGCCGGCCCCGACCCGGTGCCCGGTTGTTTGGCCAGCGTCGACGGCGCGCCGTGCCGTCCGCCGCACTGCGTCGCCTCGGAAGCGGGCTAGCGGGGATCGCGAGCGCGGCATAGCCGGGCGAAGTCCCCCGCAAGCGGGAGATGCCCCCAGGTCGCCGCCATCAGGGCTAGTCAGCCCACGCCGAGTGCAGGATCGCGGTGACGGCGGCCATCCGCGCCGAACGCACCACCGCGGTCAGCGGCCGCAGCGCGTCGCTGGCGATGCGGGCCTCCGAAGACGATTGGGTGCCGAACGGCTCCGGGCCGGCGACGACGGGGGCGGTGAACCGCTCCGGCGAGTCGGGTGACCGACTGAGTCCGGCGCTGACCGCGACGATGGCGTCGACGTGCGCGGCATTCTCCAGCACCCGCAGCGCCCGGGTCGGCGCATGTTCGGGAACCCGGTGCTGCCGTGTGGATTCCAGCAGTTGCTCGACGAGTCCCCGCGGATCGTCGATGTCGGCCGCGGCCGTTCCCAGCCCGATGGCGCCGAGCGCGTCGGCGGCGGACCGGACTGCCGAGCGCAGCTCGTATTCGGCATCGCCGAGCTCGTAATGGTCGAGAACCGGCGCGCCCGGCAGCGAGTACACCGTCCAGCCCACCGTGCACAGATCGGCGAAGTCCTCCGGCTCGTCGTCGTAGGAGAACTCGGGGACCAGCCCGACGGCGGTGGCGGGATCGTGCGGATTGGCGACGATGATCGCCTCGCCCGCGGCCAGGGCGTCACGCTCGAACTGCGTCCCGGGGGCAAGCCCGCGCACGTCGCCGGGCACGGGCAAAAGCATATTGATCGTCCCGCGCAGCCGGCCCGGGCCATCCGGAGTGGGCGCCGACCGGCCGACCGCCGCGCGCAGCGTCTGCAGCAGAGTCACCGTTCCGGCGTCGTGCACATCGGGCCACGGTAGCCCGGTGTGACCGGCGGCGACCGCATCATACGCAGTAACCGATTGCTTTGGCGCCCATACCGATAACGCGTCCAAGACGTCGTCGGGCGCGGCCTTGCCTGCGAGCCAGGCGTTGGCCCACAGGGACAGCGAGACACTGGGACACCACACGATTCCGCAGTGTAGTTGTTTTGCCCGGCAAAGGCGGATCACGCGTATTCTGGCCGCATGCACGCCGCGGTGCTTTGGCTAATATTTGCGCTGGTGCTTGCCGGTGCGGAGGCGCTCACCGGCCATATGTTTTTGGTGATGCTCGGCGGCGGTGCGCTGGCCGCGGCAATCACAAGCTGGCTGACGGATTGGCCCGGCTGGGCGGACGGGATCGTGTTCCTCGTCGTTTCGGTGCTGCTCCTGGTGCTGGTCCGCCCGGCGCTGCGGCGGCAACTGACGCCCGCGCACGTGCCGCAGATGGGTATCGAGGCGCTGGAGGGCAAGAACGCATTGGTGCTCGAGCGAATCGCCCGCGACGGGGGCCAGGTGAAGCTCGACGGCGAGGTGTGGACCGCGCGTCCGCTCAACGATGCGGATGTATACGAACCGGGGGAGTCGGTGACCGTCTTGCAGATCGACGGCGCCACGGCGGTGGTCTTCAAGAGCGGTCCATAACGGCTGCGCGAGGACGCTGCCAGAGACCCTGGTAGAGAAAGGAACTCCCGTGCAAGGTGCGGTTGCTGGTTTGGTGTTGCTGGTCGTCTTGGTGATATTCGCCATTGTCGTGGTGGCCAAGTCGGTGGCCCTGATACCGCAGGCGGAGGCCGCGGTGATCGAGCGGCTGGGTCGATATAGCCGGACGGTCAGTGGTCAGCTGACGTTGTTGGTGCCGTTCATCGACCGGGTCCGCGCGCGGGTGGACCTGCGCGAGCGGGTGGTGTCGTTCCCGCCGCAGCCGGTGATCACGGAGGACAACCTGACCCTCAACATCGACACCGTGGTCTACTTCCAGGTCACCGTGCCGCAGGCGGCCGTCTACGAGATCAGCAACTACATCGTCGGCGTGGAGCAGCTCACCACCACCACGCTGCGCAACGTGGTGGGCGGCATGACGCTCGAGCAGACACTGACGTCACGCGACCAGATCAACGGTCAATTGCGCGGCGTGCTCGACGAGGCGACCGGTCGCTGGGGCCTGCGGGTCGCCCGGGTCGAGTTGCGCAGCATCGACCCGCCGCCGTCCATCCAGGCGTCGATGGAAAAGCAGATGAAGGCCGACCGCGAGAAGCGAGCGATGATCTTGACTGCCGAAGGTAACCGGCAGGCCGCGATCACCCAGGCCGAAGGCGCGAAGCAGGCGCAGATCCTGGCCGCCGAGGGCGCCAAGCAGGCCGCGATCCTGGCCGCCGAGGCCGAACGGCAGTCACGCATGCTGCGCGCCCAAGGTGAGCGCGCCGCGGCCTACCTGCGGGCGCAGGGGCAGGCCAAGGCCATCGAGAAGACGTTCGCCGCGATCAAGGCCGGCAGGCCCACCCCGGAGATGCTGGCCTACCAGTACCTGCAGACGCTGCCGGAGATGGCGCGCGGCGACGCCAACAAGGTGTGGGTGGTGCCGAGCGACTTCAACGCGGCGCTACAGGGATTCACCAGAATGCTGGGCACGCCCGGCCAGGACGGAGTGTTCCGGTTCGAGCCCTCCCCGGTCGACGACACACCTCAGCACGCCGCCGAATCGGACGACGCGGACGTCGCCGACTGGTTCTCCACCGAGACCGACCCCGCGATCGCCCAGGCGGTGGCCAAGGCCGAAGCGAGCGCCCGCCAGCCGGTGGACGGCACGCTGCCGGGGACGCCGCCGCAGTTGGCCCAATAGGATTGCCGGATGAGCCTTTTCACTTCGCCGAAGACCTACGTGGCGCTCGGCGCCTTCCACGCCGTGGACGCCGTCTTGTGCGGTGTCCAGGTGGCACCGATCAGGAAGGTTCTCGATGACGTCGGGTTGCCGGAGAACGTTCGGCCGGTGCTGCCGGCGGTGAAGGGGGCAGCCGCCGTGGGCTTGCTGTCGGTCAGCCGGTTCCCGGTCCTGGCGCGGGTGACGACGGCGATGCTGACGGTCTATTTTGTCTTGGCGCTCGGCGCGCACATCCGCGTCCGCGACAAGGTCGTCAACGCCCTCCCGGCCGCGGTGTTCCTCGCTACGTTCGCCGTGATGACGGCGAAGGGGCCGGACCGCAACTAGTCCAGGCGCAACTCGACCAGTGGTAGCGGTGTGTCGGTTTCGGTGATCGGTACCCCGAGCGTTTCCTCCAGCACCGGCCTCATCTGTTCCCAGGCCTGGCGATGGCGGCTGACGTAGGCGGCCAGCGCGCGATCGGCCTCCTGTTGGTCGAGGATGCGGGCGGTAGCGCGCCTGGGCGCCTGGCTGCCCGCGTAGACACGCACCCGCGGGTTGGCCTGGATGTTGCGGAACCACTGCGCCTTTCGGCCGAATCCGGAGGCGACGACGTAAGTGTCCGGAGAGGAGTGCCCGACCACCTCCAGCACCACATAGCGCGCGGCGCCGGACTTGCGGCCAACGTGCTCGAGCATCAGCAGGCGCGAGCCGAACAACGCGCCCGCGCGGGCCTGGTAGATCCAGATCGGCGCGCGCATGAGTCGACGCGACCGCAGCACGCGTGCGCCGAGCCTGGGCAGAAAAGACGCGGGTTGCCCAGCCATTAGGCGTGTGGCCCAGGCGGCAGGGGTGGGGCGGGGACGATGCCCGGCACGGACGTGGGGGCCGGCGGCGACGGGTAGACGCACCCGCCGCCCGCCTGCGACGACAGCGGCGGCGGGTAGGGCGGCGGCGGAAGCTGGACCCGGACCGTCCAGACCAACCCGGTGATCGCGAAGGCGGCGAGCGCGCCGAGCACCAGTCCGGCCAGCCCGGCGACGGCGGCGACGCCGGCCGGGAAGCGGCGGGTTCCGATGTTGTCCGAGGTCATGCGGCTCTCCACTGTCGTCGGATGTCGGTAATCCAGACGCTACTGGCGAGACAGCTGCCGCCGTCACGATTTGATGGATCGTGACGGCGGCAGGCTGGTCAGCTGTGCGGAGACGGTTGCGCCGGTGGCGGGGAGGCCTCGCCGGGAGGAGGCGGCCCGAACCCGTGCGGCGGCCCAGGCGGCCCGGGCGGGCCGGGCGGCGGCGCAAACCCGAAGCCGCCCATGGGCCCGCCCATCGGCGGGGGAGGCGGTCCGTGCTGCAGCGCCATCATCGGCGGTGGCCCAGGCGGTAGCGGCGGCCCGGGCGGCCCGGCGGTGATGATCCAGGCGAAGGCGATCGCCGCGATGGTGCCGGCCGCGCCGATCAGCGCGCCCGCCACCCCGACGCCGACCACCACTCCGGTCGAGTGGCGGCGAGGCTCACGTGGGGGATGGGCGGCCGGCGGCGGTGCGGGTGGATGGGTGTCGATGTCGTCGTTTGTGGTCATGGCACCGGACGGTAGGAGCCGGAACTGAAGTGGACCTGAAGAAACTGACACCCCGTGAGTCACTTGTGTCACCAGCGAAGGTGAGTGGCGTTGTGCCCGCCTCAGAGCGACAACGCGAGGAGGCTACCCGGGGAGCGGGCTTGTCGCTCTGAGGCGGGCAATTCGTCGCATCCCTACGTTCTTGGGATTAGTGGGGCTGCGGTGACAGACGGGTCCACGCGACGCTTCAGGTTGGTTTCAGAACCGGCGCCGACAATGGGAGGCATGACGAACAGCCCCCGGGTCGCCGCCGGCCAGTTCAGCGTCGGCGCGCCCCGGGTCCTGGTGGTCGAAGACTCCGAGACGATTCGCGAAATGGTCAGCGAGGCGCTCACCGACGTCGGCTATCACACCGTCGGCCGCCGTGACGGCGACGAGCTCGAGGAGGCGCTGGACGGGCTGCGGCCGGACCTGGTGGTGCTCGACGTCATGCTGCCGGGGCGCGATGGGTTCGACCTCATCGGCGTCATCCGCGACTGGGGCGACGTCGGGATCGTCTTGATCACGGCGCGCGACGGCCTGCAAGATCGGCTGCGCGGCCTGGACGGCGGGGCCGACGATTACGTGATCAAACCGTTCGAGCTGGCCGAACTGGTCTCGCGGGTCGGCGCGGTGTTGCGCCGGCGCGGGCGGCTGCCGCAAGTCGTTCAGCTCGGCGACCTGATGCTCGACTCCGACGCCGGCCTGGCCGCGCGCAATGGTCGTCGCCTCGACCTGACGGCAACCGAGTTGCGGCTGCTGGCCTTCCTCGTGGAGCAGCGCGGCCGCATCGTCAGCGCCAGCCAAATCCTGAACGCCGTGTGGGGGTACGACGCCTACGACCCCAACCTGGTCCAGGTGCACGTGAGCGGCTTGCGGCGCAAGCTCGAAGCCCACGGGCCGCGGATACTTCACACCGTGCGCGGCATCGGCTACCGGCTGCAACCCCAGCGATCATGACGACTCGGACTCCCTCCCTGCAGCGACGGGTGACGCTGGTGGTGGTGGCGTTGCTGGCCCTGCTGTTGCTGGTGCTCGGCGTGACCATCGATTTGAGCCTGGGAGTTCTCGCCCGCAGGAATCTGCACGACCGGCTGCTCGCGGCGGCGTCGCGCGCCGAGGCGCTGGACGCCGCGCACACCTCGCCCGATCTGTTGGCCGCCGAGCTGAACGGCGGTGGCGTGCGCGCGCTGCTGGTCACCGCCGACGGCGCCAGCTACGGCGATCGCGGCATCAGTCCCGACACCGTCGCCGGACCCGTGGTCCCGCCGCCCTTTCCGCCCCCGCCGCCCTTTGCCTGTCTCTTATACACATCTCCGAGCCCACGAGACGGAGCTACATCGCGTATGGCGTGTTCTGCTTGAAAAAAA
>NZ_LZSZ01000052.1:0-12074 GCF_001665645.1 Mycobacterium sp. 852002-30065_SCH5024008
GTTGTTCGTGCTCGATGGGTGGTTGCGGCCGGTGCCGGCCGGGGTGGTCGGGGAGTTGTATGTGGCCGGGGCCGGGGTGGGCGTGGGATATCTCGGGCGTGCCGGGCTGACCGGGGCGCGGTTTGTGGCGTGTCCGTTCGGCGGGTCCGGGCAGCGGATGTATCGGACCGGGGATCTGGCGTGTTGGGGTGCTGATGGGCAGCTGCAGTACTTGGGCCGCGCCGATGAGCAGGTCAAGATCCGCGGGTATCGCATCGAGCTGGGTGAAATCCAAGCCGCACTGGGTGCTTTGGATGGGGTGGGGCAGGCGGTGGTGATCGCCCGTGAGGACCGTCCCGGGGATAAGCGGCTGGTGGGTTACATCACCGGGACGGCCGATGCGGCCGAGCTGCGGGCGCGGCTGTCGGAGCGGTTGCCGGCGTTCATGGTGCCCGCGGCCATCGTGGGCCTAGACGGGTTGCCGTTGACCGCGAACGGCAAGCTGGACACCCGCGCGCTACCGGCACCGGAATACCAGGCCGGTGCCTACCGCGCCCCGCACGACGCAGTCGAAGAAATCCTGGCCACCATCTACGCCGAGGTCCTCGGCGTCGACCGCGTCGGCATCGACGACTCCTTCTTCGAACTCGGCGGCGACAGCATCTCGGCGCTGCAGGTGGTGTCGCGAGCGCGGGCGGCCGGATTGACGTGCCGGCCCCGGGACGTCTTTGTCGAACAGACGGTTGCCCGCCTGGCCCGCGTGGTCGGGGCAACCGACGGCGAGGCCGGCGTGATCGACGAGGGCCTCGGTCCCGTCCTTGCCACCCCGATCATGCGGTGGCTGCAGGACGTGAACGGCCCCATCGATCAGTTCAACCAGACGATCGTGCTGCAGGCGCCGGCCGGAGTGACCGAGGCCGACGTGGTGCCCGTGTTGCAGGCCCTGCTGGACCGGCACTCCATGCTGCGGCTGCGCGTCGAGGGTGACGGGCGGGCGTTGTGGGTTCCCGAGCCCGGTTCGGTGGACGCGGCCGGCTGCCTGCGATCCGTGGCTGCGTTGACCGATGAGGCGCTGGTGGAGGGGCGGTCGCGGCTCAACCCCGCCACCGGGATCATGCTGAGCGCGCTCTGGGTCGGTCCCACCCGTCAGCTGGCGTTGATCGTCCACCATCTGGCCATCGACGGGGTGTCCTGGCGAATCCTGTTGGAGGATTTGAACATCGCTTGGGCGCAGCACCGGGGCGGTCAGCCGGTGACGCTGCCGACGGGTGGCACGTCGTTCGCCCGATGGGCCACGCTGCTCGGCGAGCATGCGCACCGCCCGGAGGTTATCGAACAGACCGATGCCTGGGCGCGAATCGCGGCGACCCCGTCGTCGTTGCCGGCGGTACGGCCCGGCGCCGACACCTATGCCACCGCCGGGCACCTGTCTGCGTCCCTGGATGTCGAGACCACCCGCACCCTGCTCGGCGAGGCGCCCGCGGCGTTTCACGCTGGCGTGCAAGACATTCTGTTGATCGCGTTCGCGGTGGCATGGGCGGAGTTCTTCAGCGATGCCGCAGGGCCGATCGGCATCGACGTCGAAGGCCACGGCCGGCACGAGGAACTCACGCCCGATGTGGACCTGTCGCGTACGGTCGGCTGGTTCACCACCAAATACCCGGTGTCACTGACGGCCGGTGGGCTGGACTGGGCGCAGGTGCTGGCCGGCGAGCCGGCGCTGGGGGCGGTGATCAAAGAAGCCAAGGAACAGCTCCGCGCCGTGCCGCACCCGCTGACGTACGGCGTGCTGCGCTACCTGAACGGTGACGTGGAATTGGACGGCGCCGACCCGACGATAGGGTTCAACTATCTCGGTCGCCTGGTCGCCGGGCAGGAGCTGTCCGACGATTTGTGGCGACTGCACCCGGAGAGCCTTTCCCTGACCGCTGCCGCCGCGGCGATCCCAATGTCGTTGGCGCACACCGTCGAACTCAACGCCGGCACCGCCGACACCGACGCCGGCCCGCAGCTGCACGCCAACTGGACCTGGGCGCCGTCGGCCCTCGACGAAGCGCAGATCTCCCGGCTGAGCCAATTGTGGTTCGACGCCTTATCCGGCATCTGCGCGCACGTGCGAGCCGGCGGCGGCGGCCTGACGCCGTCGGACATCGTGCCCGGCCGCCTGAGCCAACCGCAGATCGACGAGCTGCACCGGCGGTACGAACCCGCCGACATTCTGCCGCTGACCCCGCTGCAGCAGGGTCTGCTCTTCCACTCCAGCACCGCGCAAGGCAGCGACGACATGTACGCCGTGCAGCTGGATTTCACGCTCACCGGCCCCCTCCACCCCGACCGCCTGCACGATGCGGTGCGCACGGTGATCAACCGGCATCCCCACCTGGCGGCCCGGTTCTACGAGCGCTTCGACGAGCCGGTGCAGATCATTCCGGCCAATCCGGTGGTGGCCTGGCGCTACGTCGAGCTCGATACCGAGGAGCAGATCGAGCGGCTGTGCGCCGACGAACGCGCCGCGGTCTGCGACCTGGCCGACCAGCCGCCCTTCCGGGTGGCGTTGGTGCGCAGCGGGATCGACCGGCACCGGTTGGTGCTGACCAACCACCACATCGTGCTCGACGGCTGGTCGCTGCCGATCCTGCTGCGCGAAATCTTCACCAGCTACTACGGAGAGCCGCTCGCCGCGGCCGCGCCCTACCGCAGCTTCGTCACCTGGCTGGCCGATCGGGACCTCGACGCCGCCCGCGCGGCCTGGGCCCAGGTGCTCGCCGACTTCGAAACGCCCACATTGGTCGGCCCGAAGGATCGATTGGGACAAGGGCGGCGCGGATCGGCATCGTTCCGCGTGGCCGAGGAAACCACCCAAGCCCTCACCGAACTCGCGCGCTCGTGCCGGACCACCGTCAGCACCGTCCTGCAGGGCGCCTGGGCGTTGTTGCTGACCTCGCTGACCGGCCAACCCGACGTCGTCTTCGGCACCCCGCGGTCGCGCGTGGGCCAACTCGAAGTGGCTGGCGCCGAATCGATGGTGGGGCTGCTGATCAACACGGTTCCCGTGCGCGCCGCCATCACCGCGACGACCACCCCCGCGGACCTGCTGCGGCAGTTGCAGGACACCAACAACGACACGCTCGAGCATCAACACCTGGCGCTCAGCGACATTCATCGCCTCACCGGCCACGAGCAGCTCTTCGACACCCTGTTCGTCTACGAGAACTACCCGATCGGCGACGGCATGGAGTTGGGCCCCGACGGGCTGGCCATCGCCGGGTTCACCAACCGCGAGTACAACCACTATCCGCTGACGATGGAGGCCCTCCCGGGCCGCGAGCTCGGCCTGCACGTCGAGTTCGACACCGACGTGTTCGACGCCGCGAGCGTCGAGGCGCTGGTCGAACGGTTCCGGCGCGTGTTGGTGGCGATGACTTCCGATCCCGCCCGCCGCCTGTCATCCGTTGAGCTGCTGGATCGCGGCGAGCGTGAACTGGTGCTGTCGCAATTCTCCGGCGCGGGTGTCGCCGCGCCGGTGGGGGTGGCGCCGAAGTTGTTGGCGGCCGCGGTGGCGACCGACCCGGGCGCGGTGGCGGTGGTCGACGGCGACCGGCAATTGTCGTACGGCGAACTCGACGAGTGGTCAACCCGCCTGGCGCGCAAACTGATCGACGCGGGCGTGGGCCCGGAGCGCGCGGTGGGTGTGGCGATGGATCGCCGGGTCGACTTGGTGGTTGCCTTTTGGGCGACGGTCAAGGCCGGCGGCGTGCATGCACCGGTGGATCTCGACCATCCGGTCGAGCGGGTCGCCGCCGTGCTGGACGCCGCGGGCGCGGTCTGCGTGTTGACCTGCGACACAGACGAAGTGGCCGGGGCCGGCACGCGGCCGGTGCTACGGATCGACGGCCTTGACCTGTCCGGGCAGTCCGACGTGCCGATCACCGACGCCGATCGATTGGCGCCGCTGACCGCGCACGACACCGCGTACGTGATTTTCACGTCCGGGTCGACCGGCGTCCCCAAAGGGGTGGTGTTGAGCCACGCAGGCCTGCTGGGATGGGCTACCGCGCAGCGTGATTCGTGTGGATTGGATGCGGACACGCGGGTGCTGATGGTGGCCTCGCCGACTTTCGACGCGTCCGTCGGCGAGATGTTGCTGGCGGCGGCATCCGGGGCGGCGCTGGTGGTGGCCCCGCCACAGGTGTACGCCGGGGAGCCGCTGACCGCCCTGCTGCAGAGTCGGCACGTCAACGCGGCGTTCCTGACGCCGACGGTGCTGTCGTCGCTGGATCCTGCCCGGCTGAAAGCGTTTGACAAGCTGATGATCGGCGGCGAGGCCTTCCCGGCGGAGCTGGCGGCCGCCTGGGCGCCGGGCCGGCGCATGTTCAACGTCTACGGCCCGACCGAAACCACCATCTGGATCACCGCTGCGCCGCTGTCGGCCGAGGGTCCGGTTCGCATCGGCACCCCCGTCCCGGGCGTGTGCGCCGTGGTGCTCGACGCCTGGCTGAACCCGGCACCGATCGGCGTCGTGGGCGAGCTGTATGTGAGCGGGCCGGCGTTGGCGCACGGCTACCTGGGTCGGGCCGACCTGACCGCGGAACGGTTCGTGGCCAACCCATTTGGCGGCACCGGCGAGCGCATGTATCGCACCGGCGACCTGGTGCGCTGGACCCGCGACGGCGTCTTGGACTTTGTCGGTCGCGCCGACGCACAGATCAAACTGCGCGGCCAGCGTATCGAACTGGGCGAAATCGAAAACACCTTGCTGGCCTGCCCGCACGTGACTCAGGCCGCCGTCACGGTGCACGACAGCGGCGCCGGTTCCCATCTGGTCGCCTACGTCACCCTCGATCACAACACCAGCGCCGACCACGACGCGGAAAACGTCGAAGAGTGGCAACACCTGTACGACGAGTTGTACAGCCCCGATGCCGGGTCGGACTTCGGCATGGACTTCCGCGGTTGGAACAGCAGCTACACCGGCGACGCCATCCCGCTCGAGGAGATGATCGAGTGGCGTGCCGCCACAGTGGATCGGATCATGGCTTTGCGGCCGCGGCGCGTGCTGGAGATCGGCGTCGGCTCGGGATTGCTGTTGTCACAGATCGCCCCGCAGTGCGATCAGTATGTCGCCACCGACTTCTCGCCGGTGGCGATCGAAAACCTGGCCCGCTCGCTGGAGCGGTTGCAGTTCGCATGGCGCGACCGCGTCGAGCTGCTGACCCAGCCCGCCCACGTCACCGACCAACTGCCACGGGGGCACTTCGACACCATCATTCTCAACTCGGTCGCCCAGTATTTCCCCAACGCGGGGTATCTGGCCGAGGTGATCGACAACGCGATGGGACTGCTGGCCCCCGGCGGGGCGATGTTCATCGGTGACGTGCGTAACCACACCCTGCAGCCCGCGTTCCAGACTGGAATCGCGCTGGCGCGCAACGGCGCCGACGCCACCGACGCATCCGACATCCGGCAGCGTGTTCGCCACGCCATGCTCGGTGAGACCGAATTGCTCTTGGCCCCGGAGTTTTTCACCACCTGGGCGGTCAACAGCCAGTCGGCGGACGGGCTCGACATCCAAGTCAAACGCGGATTCGCAGACAACGAACTGAACCGGTACCGCTACGACATCACTATCCACAAGGCGCCCGCACGCGCGCGCTCGGTGGCCGCCGCGCCCACCTGGACGTGGACCGAGTACGGGGGCCTGGACGGGCTGCGCGGCGAATTGGCGGCGCTGCGTCCCGCCGTCGTCCGCATCACTGAGATCCCCCAGGCCGGAGTGATCGCCGACGTCCGCGTCGAAACCGCGCTCGCAGCGGGGCTGCCCGTGGCCGATGCGCTCACCCAAGCCGGCTCCGACGCCGGCCCCGGTGCCGCCGTCGCCGAAGAACTGCATCGCATCGGTGACTCCACCGGTTATCGGGTCGCGGTGACCTGGGGGACCCAACCGGGCACGCTCAGCGCGGTTTTCGTCGACGCCGCCGACCAGCCCGCCGAGCCCCTGATCGACCTCTACCTGCCCCCGGCCGGGACGCGCCAGCGCACGAGCCACGCCAATGACCCCCGCACCAACACCAAGATCGGCGAGGTGCGCGAGCGGTTGAACGCGTGGCTGCCCGAATACATGGTGCCGACACACATCGTGGCGCTCGAGGAGTTCCCGCTGACCGCCTCGGGCAAGCTCGACCGAAAGGCCCTGCCCTCACCGGATTACCAGGACGTGGACCGCTACCGCGCGCCGGCCACCGCCGTCGAAGAGATCCTCGTCGGCATCTACGGCCAGGTGCTCGGGCTGGAGCGCGTTGGCGTCGACGACTCGTTCTTCGAACTGGGTGGGGATTCGGTGTCGGCGATGCGCCTGATCGCCGCCGTCAACACCAGCCTGAACGCGGACCTCGGGGTGCGGGCCGTCTTCGACGCACCCACGGTTGCCGAGCTGGTGCTCCTCATCGGTGACGGAGCCAACCGGCCGGAGCCGCTGGCGGCGGGGGAGCGTCCCGCGGTGATTCCGCTGTCGTTCGCCCAGAGCCGGCTGTGGTTCATCGACCAGTTCCAAGGCCCCTCACCGATTTACAACGTCACTGTCGCATTGAAGCTGCGCGGTCACCTGGACGCCGACGCGCTTGGTGACGCCCTGGCCGACGTCGTGAGCCGCCACGAAAGCCTGCGCACGGTGTTTGCCGCAACCGACGGCGTCCCGCAGCAGGTGGTGGTTCCCGCCGAGCGGATCGGCTTTGGCTGCGACGTCGTCGATGCCCGCGGGTGGCCGGAAGACCGGCTGCGTGAGCGGATGGCGGCGGCGGCGCGTTACACCTTTGACCTGGCGAACGAAAGCCCGTTGCACACCGAGCTTTTCGCCGTCAGCGACGACACCCACATGCTGGTGGTCGCGGTGCACCACATTGCCGCCGACGGCTGGTCGATCACTCCCTTCGCGCGTGACCTCGGGGTGGCATACGCCAGCCGGTGCGCGGGGCATGCCCCCGACTGGGCGCCGCTGGCCGTGCAGTATGTCGACTACACGCTATGGCAGCGCGCGCATCTCGGAGACGTCGACGATGGCGACAGCCGCATCTCGGCCCAGCTGAACTTCTGGGCGGACGCCCTGGCCGGGCTACCCGAACGCCTGCAACTGCCCACCGATCGGCCCTACCCCCAGGTCGCCGACCACCGCGGCGCACGCCTGGCGGTGGACTGGCCGGCGGAACTGCAGCACCAGATTCGCCGGGTGGCGCGCGAGCACAACGCGACCAGCTTCATGGTGATTCAGGCCGCGTTCGCCGCGCTGCTCGGCAAGATCGGCGCCGGCGATGATGTGGCAGTGGGCTTCCCGATCGCCGGGCGATCCGAGCCCGCGCTCGACGAGCTGATCGGGTTCTTCGTCAATACCTTGGTGTTGCGGGTCGATGTGGCGGGGAACCCGACGTTCGCGGAGCTGCTGGCCCAGGTGCGACGGCGCAGCCTGGCCGCTTTCGAGCACCAGGACGTGCCGTTCGAACTGCTGGTGGAGCGGCTCAATCCCACCAGGAGCCTGACCCATCATCCGCTGATTCAGGTGCTGCTGGGCTGGGAGAACTTCCCCGGGGAGGTCGCCGATCCCGCGGGCGGTCTGGCCCTGGGGGATCTGCAGGTCACGCCAATGCCGGTGCACACCAACACCGCTCGCATGGATCTGACCTTCTCCCTGGCCGAACGTTGGACCGACTCAGGGCAGCGCGCCGGCATCGCGGTGACGGCGGAGTATCGCACCGACATCTTCGAGGGCA
Organism: Mycobacterium sp. 852002-30065_SCH5024008; assembly: GCF_001665645.1. Taxonomy (NCBI): domain Bacteria; kingdom Bacillati; phylum Actinomycetota; class Actinomycetes; order Mycobacteriales; family Mycobacteriaceae; genus Mycobacterium; species Mycobacterium sp. 852002-30065_SCH5024008. The sequence continues at coordinate 7,740 of NZ_LZSZ01000052.1, forward strand.
AGACCGTCGAGGGATTGATCGAGCGGTTGCAGCGGCTGTTGACGGTGGTCACCGCCGAGCCGGAGCGCCGGCTATCGTCCGTGGACCTGCTCGATGCGGGCGAGCAAGCCCGGCTACAGGAGTGGGGCAACGCGGGAGTGCTGGCCCGGCCGGTGACGCCAGCGTCGGTCCCGGCGTTGTTCGCCGCGCAGGCGGCCCGCACGCCCGGCGCGGTGGCACTGGTCTGCGAGGGCCGGTCCATGACGTACCGGGAGCTGGACGAGGCGGCCAACCGGTTGGCGCACCTGCTGAGGCGCAACGGCGCCCGCCCGGGTGAGTTTGTCGCGCTACTGTTTTCGCGCTCGGCCGAGGCGATCGTGGGGATACTGGCCGCGCTCAAGTCCGGGGCGGCCTACCTGCCGATCGACCCGGCGCTGCCGGCGGCCCGGATGGAGTTCATGCTCGCCGACGCCGCGCCGATCGCCGCGCTCACCACCGCGGCGCTGGCCGACCGGCTGGACGGGTTCGACCTCGCGGTCATCGACGTCCATGACCTCGCCGTCGCCGACCAACCGACCACCGCCTCGCCGGCGCCCGCCCCCGAAGACCTTGCCCACATCATCTACACGTCCGGCACCACCGGTGTGCCCAAAGGCGTTGCGGTAACCCAAAACAACGTCGCCCAGCTCTTCGACTCGCTGAAGATCGGCATCGAGTTGTCGCCGGAGCAGGTGTGGACGCAGTTCCACTCGTACGCCTTCGACTTCTCGGTATGGGAGATCTGGGGCGCGCTGCTGCACGGCGGGCGACTGGTCGTGGTGCCCGAGTCGGTGGCGCGCTCACCGGAAGAATTCCACGCGCTGCTGGTCAGCGAGCGCGTCACCGTGCTCACCCAGACCCCGTCGGCGGTCGGAATGCTTCCGACCGACGGTTTGGATGCGACAGCGCTCGTGATCGGCGCCGAGCCCTGTCCGCCAGAGCTCGTGGATCGCTGGGCGCCGGGGCGGGTGATGGTAAACGTCTACGGCCCAACCGAAACCACGATGTGGGCGTGCAAGAGCACGCCGCTGGAAGCGGGATCGGGTTTCCCGCCGATCGGCTCCCCGGTCACGCGGGCCGCCTTCTTCGTGCTGGACGAGTGGCTGCGGCCGGTGCCGGCCGGCGTGGTCGGCGAGCTGTACCTGGCCGGCGACGGCGTCGGCGTCGGATACTGGCGCCGGGCCGCGTTGACCGCGTCGCGCTTCATGGCGTGCCCGTTCGGCGCGCCCGGAACCCGCATGTACCGCACCGGCGACCTGGTGTGTTGGGGCACCGACGGGCAACTGCGCTACCTGGGCCGCGCCGACGAGCAGGTCAAGGTCCGCGGCTACCGCATCGAACTCGGCGAAATCCAAGCGGCGCTAAGCGCTTTGCCCGGCGTGGAGCAGGCGGTGGTCGTCGCCCGTGAGGACCGCCCAGGCGATAAGCGCCTGGTGGGTTACGTCACCGGGACGGTGGACGTGGCCAAGGCGCGTTCCGCGCTCGCCGAGCGACTCCCCGCGTACATGGTCCCGGCGGCGGTCGTCGTGCTGCCGGTGCTGCCCATGACGGTCAACGGCAAGCTCGACACCCGCGCCCTGCCGGCACCGGATTACCGAGACATCGACAGCTACCGCGCGCCCACCACCGCGGTCGAAGAGATCCTGGCCGGCATCTACGCCGATGTGCTCGGCGTAGAGCGCGTCGGGGTCGACGACTCGTTCTTCGATCTCGGCGGCGATTCATTGTCCACGATGCGACTGATCTCGGCGATCAACTCCGCGCTGGATACCGATCTACCGGTGCGCGTCGTGTTCGAGGCGCCGACGGTCGCGCAGTTGGCCCCCCGCATCGACGAGGGCGCGGGCCGGCTGCAGCCGCTGGTGGCCGTCGAGCGCCCGGCGGTGATCCCGCTGTCGTTCGCCCAGAGCCGCTTGTGGTTCATCCAGCAGCTGCAGGGGCCGTCGCCCATCTACAACATGGCCGCCGCGTTGCGGCTGGGCGGCCGACTCGACACCGACGCGCTGCGTGCGGCCCTGGCCGATGTGGTGCGACGCCACGAGAGCCTGCGCACGCTGTTCCCCGCCCGCAAGGGAACGCCTCAGCAATTGGTGGTTCCCGCCGAACAGGTCGATTTCGGCTGGGACATCGTCGACGCCACGGGCTTCTCGACCGGTGAGCTGGACGAGGCCAGCGAAGCGACGACGCGCTACACCTTCGACCTGGCGGCCGAAACCCCGCTGCGCGCCAAGCTGTTCGCCCTCGACGAGCAGGAACACCTACTGGTGATCGTGGTGCACCACATTGCCGCGGACGGCTTGTCGCTCACGCCGTTGGCCACGGATCTCAGTGTGGCGTACACCAGCCGCGCCTCAGGACGGGCGCCCGGCTGGGCCGACCTGCCGGTGCAGTACGTCGACTACACGCTGTGGCAACGCGCGCAATTCGGTGAACTCGACGACAGCGAGAGCCCCATCGCGGCTCAGCTGTCCTACTGGCAGGACGCCCTGGCGGGCATGCCCGAGCGGTTGGAGCTGCCGACCGACCGGCCCTACCCACCGGTCGCCGATCAGCGCGGCTCGAGCGTGGTCGTGGACTGGCCGGCGGAGCTGCAACACCAGGTTCGCCGGGTGGCCCGCGAACACAACGCGACCACCTTCATGGTCGTGCAGGCCGCACTGGCGGTGCTCTTGTCGAAAATCACCGCCAGCTCGGATGTTTCGGTCGGCTTCCCGATCGCCGGGCGTCGCGACCGCGCGCTCGACCAGCTCGTCGGCTTCTTCGTCAACACGTTGGTGTTGCGGGTCAATCTGGCCGGCGACCCCAGCTTCACCGAACTGTTGGCACGGGTTCAGGCGCGCAGCCTGGAGGCCTTCGAGCACCAGGACGTGCCGTTCGAGCTGCTGGTGGAGCGGCTCAACCCGACCCGAAGCCTGACCCATCACCCGCTGGTGCAGGTGATGTTGGCCTGGCAGAACTTCGCCGGGCACGATGATCCGGCCGCCGGTCTGGCGTTGGGGGACCTCGAGGTCACCTCCGTGCCGGTCGACACCGATTCGGCCCGAATGGATTTGGTGTTCTCGCTGGCCGAACGCTGGAACGAGACCGGCGAGGGCGCCGGAATCGGTGGGCGCGTCGAATTCCGCACCGACGTGTTCGACGCCGAGACGATCGAGGCGCTGATCGCGCGGCTGCAGCGGGTGTTGGTGGCGATGACCGCTGACCCCGGCCAGGCGTTGTCGTCGGTGGATGTGCTTGATGAGGCTGAGCGTGCCCGGTTGGGGGTGTTTGGGAATACGGCGGTTTTGACGGGGCCGGTGGGTGCGCCGGTGTCGGTGCCTTCGTTGTTCGCCGCGCAGGTGGCATGCGTGCCGGGGGCGGTGGCGGTGTCGTGTGGTGGGTTGTCGGTGTCGTATCGGGAGTTGGATGCGGCGTCGAATCGGTTGGCGCATTTTTTGGTGGCTCAGGGTGTGGGGCCGGGGTGCACGGTGGCGTTGCTGTTGTCGCGGTCGGCCGAGGCGGTCGCGGCGATGTTGGCGGTGCTCAAGAGCGGGGCGGCGTATGTGCCGATCGATCCGGGGTCGCCGGATTCGCGGATCGGGTTCCTGCTGGCCGATGCCGCGCCGGTGGCGGTGCTGACCACCGCCGAGCTGGCCGACCGGTTGACCGGGCACGGCATTGCGGTGGTCGATGTCGATGATCGGCGCATCGACGCCTTGCCCGACACTGCCTTGCCCGAGCCGGATGCCGGGGGGTTGGCGTATGTGATTTACACCTCGGGCACCACGGGTGTTCCCAAAGGTGTTGGGGTGACTCATCGTAACGTGGCGCAGTTGATCGGGTCGCTGGATGCGGGGTTGCCGGCGCCGGGGGTGTGGTCGCATGCGCATTCGTTGGCTTTTGACGTCTCGGTGTGGGAGATCTTTGCCCCGCTGCTGCGCGGTGGACGGGTGGTGGTGGTCGACGAGGACACCGCGCGCTCACCCGAAGAGCTGCATGCGGTGTTGGTCGCTGAGGGTGTGACGGTTTTGACCCAGACGCCGTCGGCGGTGGCGATGTTGGATCCGGCCGGTTTGGATTCGGTGGCGTTGGTGATGGCCGGGGAGGCTTGCCCGCCCGAGGTGGTGGATCGGTGGGCGCCCGGGCGGGTGATGGTCAACGCCTATGGTCCGACCGAGACGACGATGTGTGTGGCGATCAGCGCCCCGCTGACCCCCGGGTCGGGGGTGCCTCCGATCGGGTCGCCGGTGCCCGGGGCGGGGTTGTTCGTGCTCGATGGGTGGTTGCGGCCGGTGCCGGCCGGGGTGGTCGGGGAGTTGTATGTGGCCGGGGCCGGGG
>NZ_LZSZ01000053.1:0-823 GCF_001665645.1 Mycobacterium sp. 852002-30065_SCH5024008
AGGGGTCCCGATGGGCAGTTGCGCTATGTGGGGCGTGCTGATGAGCAGGTCAAGATCCGCGGGTATCGCATCGAACTGGGTGAAATCCAAACCACACTAGCCAGCTTGGACGGGGTGGACCAAGCGGTGGTGATCGCCCGCGAGGAGGACCCCGGCGGCAAGCGGCTGGTCGGCTATGTCACCGAATCGGGTTCGGGGGCAGTGGATCCTGCCGCGATCCGCGCCCAACTCGCAGACCGGCTGCCGTCCTATATGGTGCCGGCCGCGATCATGGTGCTCGAGACGCTACCCCTGACGGTCAACGGCAAACTCGACACCCGCGCCCTACCCGCCCCCGACTACACCGGCGCTCACTATCGCGCCCCGGGCACTCTGACCGAGGACATCCTGGCCGGCATCTACGCCCAAGTGTTGGGCATAAAGCGGGTCGGGGTCGATGACTCGTTCTTCGATCTAGGTGGGAATTCGTTGTCGGCGATGCGCCTGATCGCCGCGGTCAACACCAGCCTGAATACCAACCTGTCGGTGCGGGCCATTTTTGAGGCGCCCACCATCGCCCAGCTAGCACCCCGCATCCAGGCCGGGGGTGGGGGTGGGCTGGCCCCGCTGGTGGCGGGTGAGCGCCCGGAGCGGGTGCCGTTGTCATTTGGGCAGTCCCGGTTGTGGTTTATCGATCAGTTGTTGGGCCGGTCGCCGGTTTACAACATGCCTGTGGCGCTGCGCCTGGACGGGCAGTTGGATGCGGAGGCGTTGGGGGTGGCGCTGGGTGATGTGGTGGGCCGCCATGAAAGCCTGCGCACCGTCTTCCCCGCGGTCGACGGAA
>NZ_LZSZ01000054.1:0-461 GCF_001665645.1 Mycobacterium sp. 852002-30065_SCH5024008
CCGAAATTGTTCATGTAGGTGTGCGCCCGGACGTCCGCATAATTCGTGATCGCCCTGTCGGCGAGCAGGTCGGTCATGTTCAGTGAGTTAGGACGGCCATGCCGCTCCACCAAATCCCCGGCGTCGATGTCGACGGCGATGATCCGGTCGTGGCGCACATCGGCGAACGTGGATCCCAGCGCCTCCACCACCGCGGTCTTGCCGACGCCGCCTTTGAGGTTGAGGACGGCGATGGGAAATGCGCCGCCCACGACCGCGCGAACGCGGTTGCGCAGTTCCTCTTTGTACTGAGAGTCCTTGCCGGGGCCCAGGTCAATGCCGGTCACGCGATGGACCACTTCGCGCCAGTTGAACCTCGCGGAGCCCTCGCGCCCCCCCTGCTGGTCGAGTCCGTCCAGTGCCGTCCCGCCCGGCAGTCGCGCCGGCCGCGGCGGCGCAGGGACTGTCTCTTATACACATCT
>NZ_LZSZ01000055.1:0-1014 GCF_001665645.1 Mycobacterium sp. 852002-30065_SCH5024008
TGGGGTAACCGGGCGGTGTTGGACCGTCCGGCGGTGTCGGGGGTGTCGATCCCGGCGTTGTTTGCCGCCCAAGTCGCGCGCACGCCCGAGGCGGTGGCGCTGAGTTTCGGGGACCGGTCGTGGACCTATCGCGAGGTGGATGAGGCCGCGAATCGGTTGGCGCACTTCCTGGTTGCCCGTGGGGTGGGCCCGGGTGAGTGCGTAGGGTTGCTGATGGAACGTGGCGCGCAGGCCATCATCGCGATCCTAGGGGTTTTGAAGTCTGGGGCGGCCTACGTGCCGATCGACCCGGGCCTGCCCACAGCGCGGATCGGGTTCATGCTCGGCGATGCCGCCCCGATCGCGGTACTCACCACTGCGGGTCTGCGCTCGCGGCTCGACGGGTACGACGGCCTGCGAGTCATTGATGTCGACGGCCCCGCGATCGATGCTCAACCCAGCACACCATTGCCGGGCCCGGCTGCTGAGGATATTGCGTATCTGATTTACACCTCGGGCACCACCGGTACCCCCAAAGGCGTTGCCATTACCCACCATAACGTCACCCAGCTGCTGGCGTCGGCAGGTGCCCACCTGGAGCGGGCGGGGGTGTGGTCGCAGTGGCACTCGTATTCCTTTGACGTTTCGGTGTGGGAGATCTGGGGCGCCCTGCTCGGTGGGGGCCGGTTGGTGGTGGTGCCCGAGGCGACAACCCGCTCTGCCGAAGACTTCCACGCCTTGCTGATCAGCGAACAGGTCAGCGTGTTAAGCCAAACTCCGTCGGCGTTTTATGCGCTGCAAACCGTTGATGGATTAGCCCCGGAGTTAGGTCGCCGGCTGGCGCTAAAGACAGTGGTGTTTGGTGGGGAAGCCCTTGAGCCCGCGCGTCTAGCGGGGTGGGTGGACCGCCATCGGCAGTCGCCGCGGCTGATCAACATGTACGGCATCACCGAGACAACCGTGCATGCCTCGGTACGCGAGATCATGGCCGGTGATGTCGCCGGCGCAGCGAGCCCCATCGGGGTGCCGTTAGCC